>RSAS01000143.1:0-4380 GCA_003934145.1 Candidatus Viridilinea halotolerans
TGCAATGCGATTCCAGAAGGGGGCGCACACGTTTTCTGTCCGCCCTTAAACCGCAAGGGGGGGGGGCGGGAACCTGGTTCCCGCCCCCAATTTAAGTCGCTAGGGATGGTTCGTCGGAGCTTTACCGTTTGCGCCACCTAGGTAGTGCCGACTTTAGTCGGCTGAGGCCTTTGGATGCGATGAGAAGCCGACTAAAGTCGGCACTACGATGGTAAAGCGCGAAGCCCCTTTCTGAAACCATCCGCTACGTTGGTTATAGCATGCTTGCCATGGGTGATGCAAGGATATAGGATGTGCGCGGGAACTAGGTTCCCGCACACCCTCCCATCATCAACAAAACAAAGGAGGCGATTATGAGCCAGCCCTTTATCTGGAATGAGAAGCATCGTGACATCTACACGAGCAGCAGGCGCTACCCCTTTCCTTGGATGCTGTTTGTTATTGCGATCTGCGTCGTAACAGGGGTTGGCTCACTGCTTTGCAGTCTCTTGGCCTTTGCCCTTACACAGCACATCATCATCACCGTTGTTATGTGGGGGATTACGCTCATTGTGCTGGCATTGATGATCTACATCTTTGGAGGACTGCTCTATATTTCACTGCGCTTCTGGTTGCATGGCCGGTTGCTTGAAGGAGCGCTTATCAATACTGTATCGGTAGGTTATCGTTCTGATTCTGATACTGATGATATTCACTATAAGGCAACCTATAAGTTCTTATCGCCTTTGGGCAAGATAATTGAAGGTGAAACGACGGTCTATCTTCACAGGGACAGCGTTCCTCCGCCAGAAGGAACAACGATTGCTGTAATGTATGTACATGATAAGCTCCATTTGATGCTTTAGGTGCTGTGCCATGCTTAAACCTCTTCACTTCTTCGCTCTTCTTACCGTTACTGCCCTCTTCGCCCACCAATTCTTTGCGCTACGCCTGCCGCAGCCGCTCGATCTGCCGCCCCAGCAGCAGGTGGTAAGCCGCAACCCGCTGATTGGGCTGCATACGCGCCTCACTGGGGTCGGCGATGAGGTCTATATCCACCAAGCGTTAGCGCAGGTGCGCGAGATGGGTGCGACTTGGATTGTCGATCTTTTTCCGTGGGCCTATGTGCAGCCCCGTTCGCGTTATGGCTACGATTGGACTGGGGCTGATATGGTGATTGAACATGCCCATCGCCAGGGCCTGCGTGTCATCGCCCGCCTTGATATTGTGCCCGCCTGGGCGCGTCCCCCTGGCACCACCGACCGCCACCTCGATCCGGCCTATTATCAAGATTATGCCAACTATGTTGCCGCCTTTGCCGCACGCTACACCCCCCAAGGGGTACAACATCTCATTATCTGGAATGAGCCCAACCTCAGCTTCGAATGGGGCGAACGCTCCCCCGATCCGGGGGCCTATGCCGCGCTACTCAAGGTGGTCTACCCGACAGTTAAGGCCGTCGCGCCCGAGGCGCTCATCGTGGCCGGCGCACTCTCGCCGGGCAGTGCGCTCGCTGGCGGGCACACCCGTATGGACGACATGCAATACCTTGCGTCGCTCTACGATGCCCAAGCCGGCCCCTATTTTGATGTATGGGCCGCTCATGCCTATGGGGGCCGCGAGCCACCCGAGGCGGAACCCGCCCCCGAACGAGTCAACTTCCGGCGCATCGAATTGGTGCGCGCCATGATGGAGCACTTCGGCGACGGCGATAAGCCCATGATCATCACCGAGGCGGGCTACAACGACCACCCGCGCTGGAATGGGGCCGTAACGCCCGCCGAGCGCATCCAGTGGACAATTGCCACCTACGAGTTGGCTCGCACCTACCCCTGGCTCGACGCGGTAGCCCTCTGGCAGCACTCCACCCCCTTCACCACCCACTCCCACCCCGACGCCTGGAACTTCGTCGCCCCCGACGGCACGCCACGGGCGATCTATCATGCCGTGCGCGAGTATGCGCGGGAGAGGTAGCGGATGCGGGACGCGAGATGCGGGATGGGAGAGGCGAGAGCGGGATGCGAGGGGCGAGAGCGGGACGGGGGATGCGGGATGGGGGATGCGCGATGCGCGTTCATGGGCGGACAGAAAACTTGTACGTTGCCCCGTAAGAACTGCATTGCAACGCCAAGAATCTCAACACCTTCCCCCCTCTCCCGCCACGCGGGAGAGGGGGCAGGGGGTGAGGGCCATCCAAGGCATCCCCGAATCCCGCCGCTCTGCCTCCCCGCCGCTCCGCCTCTCCGCCTCACGGCACATGCGATCCCGAAATAGCGCCATCCAACGCCAACTGGAAAGCCTTCATGTCGCTCTGTAGATCAGTGAGACGCTGCGCCACCTGGTTGGTGAGCACGTCGGCGCTAACCACGTCGGCAGTGCGCAGGCGCACCGTCTCGGCGAGGACGTTGTCGAGGTTGGCTTGGATGCTCTGCAATTGGGCCTGGATGCGCCCAACGTAGGTCGTCAGGTCGGCGGCGTTGCGCTGCTTCTGCGCAAGGGCGCGGCGCGTCTCTTGCAGTTGTTGGATGGTGTAGGCATCGGCACTCGCCGCAATCTGGCGGTCGGCATCATTGATACGCTGTTGCAGGTGGGCCAGATTGATCTGACGCAGGTAGCGTTCGATCACCTGACCCTTAGCGCCAAGCTGGTAGGCCTCATCAACTAGATCGAGCGCTTGGTCGTTGACGCGCCCCAGCAAGCCTTTTACGCTGCCACTGGACTGGCGCACTGAGTTTTGGATTTCGCGTTGCGTGCGCTCCAGCGTTTTGATGCGTGCGCGAAAGGTGGAGCTGGTGAGACGCGGGCGCGGCGGACGCTGGCTCGCCGTGATCACGTCGGGATCGCGCCCGTTCAAAAAGACCATCATGCCATAGGCGAGCAGGCCCACGGGCAAGAGCCAGAGGTAGATGTTGAGTCCGGCCAAAATGGCGACCACCAAGACGACCAACGCCAACGGACGCTGCGCTGCGTAGAGGTAGGGGTTGGGCATGGCTATGGGTTCTCCTTAATCATTAGGCTCAATTACGCTCATCCCACAGCCCCAACAGTGCCTCCAGTACCTCGCGTGGCGGGCGCTCCACGGGTTGGGCCAGAGCTTCTTGGGCGCCGTAGGGGCTGGCGCGAAAGAAGGGGTTGTCTGGGTCGCCACTCATAATCGGCACCGCCGGAGCAATCGGGCGAAACCCGTAATGGCGGGCGAGTTCCTGCTGTTCACGCGCACGCAGGAAGGTACGAAAGCGTTCGGCAGCAGTGCGCTGTTCGGCGCGGCTCAACGGAGCGTTGAGGATGGCGTAGGGATATTCACTAAAAATGGTCGCGGGCAGATAGTACATACGCAACCCCTGCTCCCACCGGCTCTGCGCCGCTTCGATCTGCTGCATGGCGATATGTTCAGGCACAATAATCAGATCGTGGCGTCCCGGCCCAAACTCGGCCATGTTCTGCATCAGTTCTGCATCGCTCTCGCTCAACGCGGGCAGTGTCTGTTCTATTTCGCGCAACCATTGGCGCAACCCCGCCTGACGCACATCGGCAAGCGTGAGGCCAGTTGTGCGCTCGTAGTAGCCATAGGCCATCAGCATGAGCGTCTGAGCGCCGCTGTTGGTGCGCAGCGGCGAAGCGAAGGCCAACTTTACCTCACCCCAACGCTGCGCAGCGGCCACTTGCTCCGAATCCTCCGCGAAACCAGCACGCGCCACCACCCCGGCCCAACCATCAGGATCACGCAGCGCGTCGTGCAGATCCCACCAGAAACGCTGCTGCCCAGCGGGCCAGAGCCGCTGCGCCTGATCTTCCCACGCCACCGCCACCAAGGGCGACAAGAACAGCGGCGTGCCCTCGTCCGCCGCCACGATCGCACCGCCATTGAGCGTGCCCCAGCCCACACGCAACTCCTCCAGCCAGAGCTGACTCGCGGGCATCACCACGTTGGGCGGGGGGGCACCTTGCCAATCCTGGCGCACCACCCGATCCACCAGATCCCACGAATCCATGGCGACGAGGCGCAGATTGAGCGGGCGCCCACCCACCTGCGGACGGCTCGCGGCAAAACGGCGAGCTGACGCCTCCATCCAGACATGCTGCTCGCGATCATACCAGACCACCAGATCAATCGGCTGACTCCCCGGCCCAATCCCCCAATTAAGCGGCGCATAGCCCCAGAGTCCTGGGAGTGCCACCTGCGTCTTGAGGCCAAACGCCACCAGACAGAGCAAAATGAAGCCCAACGCAATACGACGTACCATAGAAACTCTGTTTCGTTATCTTTCACACTACTTTCATTTTACACGAAACAGCTTCTGTTTTGTTGTTGGAATGGTTTCGCTTTGCGGTGTTCGGCTTTACCGTTTGAGGGAAGGATGCGGCGGGCGTAGCCCACCGCATCCTTCCCACGGGGATGGG
>RSAS01000143.1:4480-9885 GCA_003934145.1 Candidatus Viridilinea halotolerans
AGTTGTGCGGGGGCCATGCCCCCGCTCCCCCAGTGCGCCAGACTGTAAAGTGGGCGTAGCCCACCGCATCCTTCCCACGGGGATGGGAGTTGTGCGGGGGCCATGCCCCCGCTCCCCCAGTGCGCCAGACTGTAAAGTGGGCTACGAACCATCCCTTGGAATGTGGAGGGTGCGCACGGGAACCAAGTTCCCACGCATCCCCCACCGCCCGGCGGGGCGCGGCGCAAGGGTGCGCGCGGGAACTTGGTTCCCGCGCATTCCCTTGCCGTTCGGCGGGGTGTGGGGCGCAGCCCTACAGGTTTTGGTCACACCCATATAAAATTAACCGCAACTTGACAGATAAGATATGATGGTAGTAGGCGTATCAGCACCTTACCAATGGAGCAATACCATGACTCTCATCCACTCGCCCGATCCTCCCATGTCCACCAGCCTGCTCGCCGCCTTTTGGCACCGCGATACGCCAGGCTGGAAGCTCCGTGCCCCCGGCCAAGGTCTCGTCGAGTACGCCCTTATTTTAGTACTTATTGCTATTGTTGTTATCGGTGGGCTCACCGTACTCGGTGACCAGCTTGAAGGGGTCTACGTCGAGATAAGTTGTGCTCTAGGCGGCAGCTGTTCGGCTCCAGACCCTGCGGCAGCGCCACCTGCTGCGGGTGGCCCTACGGGCCGCACCACGCCGCCCATTATGGTAGGTGGTGTCAAGACTTGCCCGGCAGGCTATTCGTTGCCGTCGGCGAGTGCTAATATTTGTCTGCGTGATTGATGGTGATGAAAGAAGCCCTCACAGGTCTACCGACCTGTGAGGGCTTCTTTTTTTGGGGGCCATGCCCCCAAACCCCCGCCGGACGGGTCTTTTTTTTGGGGCCATGCCCCAAGCCCCGCCCCATGGGGGTGTTTTTGGGGGCCATGCCCCCAAGCCCCGCCGGACGGGGGATTCTTGGGGGCCATGCCCCCAAACCCCCGCCGGACGGGTGGTTTTTTGGGGGCCATGCCCCCAAGCCCCCGCCGCACGGGGGTGTTTTGCGGGGGCGCAGCCCCCAAGCCCCCACCGCACGGGTGGTTTTTTTGGGGCTGCGCCCCCAAACCCCCGCCGCACGGGGGAGATTCTTGGGGGCTTCGCCCCCAAACCCCCGCCGCACGGGGGAGATTCTTGGGGGCTTCGCCCCCAAGCCCCCGCTATCGGCTTTCGCCAATCCCCGCAGCACGCAAAAAGGCGGCTCGTAACTCCGCGTCTTCAATTGCCGCCGCCCGCTCTAGCAAGAGGGCGTGGGCCGATTGCAGGAGTTGTTGCGCTCGTTCCGCTGCGCCACTCGCTTGCAGTACGTCGTGACAGTAGCGGTAGGTACGCCATGGGAATTCGAGGCCGTCGGCACCGTGCTGCTGGAGGTGGCTGGCTACTGCGTGCGCTAAGGCGAATGCGGCTTCTGCATCACCCGTTTGGAGCTTGACGAAGGCTAGGGCGGCGCGATCTTCCATCGCCGCAGTAGCCATGCCCAGCGCATGCCAATGTTCCAGGGCGGCGTTGTAGTGCGCTGTTGCAGTAGACCAAGCGGTTTGGGCGAGGGCGAGGTGCGCACGGTAGCTCAGGCTGTAGGCCTCAACGTCGCGCGCCCCCGCCTGTTGCCCCAGATGCAGCGCCCGTAGGTAGAGCGCCTCGGCGGCATCCCATGCAGGCAGCAGCACGTAGCCAAGATTCAGGCAGGTGTAGGCCGCTTGGCTCTGGTCGCCAATCGCTCCTTGGATAGCCAACGCTTGCTCCAAGGCTTCGCGCGCTGCTGTGCGGTTGCCTAGATCGCGCCACACCATGCCCAGTTGGTTCAGTGCGCTCGCCTCGCGCCGGCGTTCACCAATGGCCTGACACAAACGCACACACTGTTCCAAGGCGGGCAGCGCCGCACTGTAGTCGCCGCGCAGCAGGGCGGTGTTGCCCATGGTGCCCAGCAGCAGCGCCTCGCCGTTGCGGTCGCCAATCGCGTGCGCCAAGGCCAAGGCCTGCTGCTGGTAACCTAGCGCCTCCTGCATGTTGCCCAGCACCAACGCCATCTGCGCCCGGTTGTTTAGGCTCACCACCTCGCCCGCCTTATCGCCAAGTTGCTGACGCAGCGCTAACGCTGCGCCATAATAGTCGTATGCGCCCTGGTAGGCACTCTGGTAGCGCGCCACATTGCCCAGGTGGCTCAGGTTATCCGCTTCGCCGCGACGCTGATCAAGTTGCCGGTAGCGTTCCAACGCCTGCGCAAAACAGTCCTTGGCGCCCGCAAAGTTGCCGGTATACTCCAACACTTGGCCATGCAGCGTCAGGCTGCGCGCCGCCTCTTCCGGTAAGTGTGCAACCTCGGCGATGTGCAAGGCCCGCTCGATGGCCCCTAGCGCTTGCGGATACGCACTGGTGTCGCGGTAGAAAGCGGCCCAGGCGTTGGCGACTTGTGCCCGCTGACTGGCGCTGCCATGATCATCCGCCAAGCGCTGCAGGGCGTGCAGATCAGCCTCGCGCTCTGCCCGCTGGCCCATACGTTCATGGATTTGGCTGCGCAACCAGAGCAGTTCGTAACGCACCGCCGCTTCTTCCGTCAACTCCAAGGCTCGCCCCAGGGCCACCAACGCCTCGCGGTTGGCATAGCTCGTCGCGAGGGTGCGCCCCTGTAGCAGCGTGTAGTGCAATTCCCGCTCCACATCACCCGCCCGCCGCCAGTGGTAGGCCAAGATCGCCTCAAGCTCGGCATGGAGCGCCTGCTGCTCTTCGTACCACAAGGCGACCTGGCGGTGCAGTTGCCGCCGCTGGCTGCTCAACAGGGTGCCGTAAACGACTTCTTGCAAAATGATCTGGCGGAAGCTGTGGCTAAAGATCGCGTTGAGCGTATCGAGCGGCAACACCAGATCCTGCTGCTGCAACGCATCCAGATAGGATGCCAGGGTTTCGGCGGGCAAGTTGGTCGGGTAGACCGCATGGAGCAGCGTGTTGCCAAACGAACGCCCAATCACCGAGGCCAATTTCACCACCAGTTGCTGATTGGCCGGCAGGCGATCAATGCGGCTCAGCACCAAGCCCTGAATGCTACTCGGCAGGCGGATTGTCTCCAGATCGGCGTTGAGCGTACAGATGCCATCCTGAATCGTCACTGCACCGGTTTCGAGCAGGCTCAAGGCCACCTCTTCGATCACGAAGGGATTGCCCGACGTATGGCTCTGGAAGATATGCTCCACCTGGGGATCGAGTTGCGCCTGTTGCAATTTGGTACGCGCCAATTGCGTCGTCTCGTGGCTACTGAGCGGCTTCAGCGCCAGCGCCTGGCTGCCGGGCAGGGCTTGGAGTTGGTGCAGCGGATGCTCTGCCGCCAGATCCTCCAAGGGCCGCATCGTGATCAGCAGCAACACCGGCTGGCCACGCAAGCCCCGCGCCGCTTGCAGCAAGAGATCCCAGGCCAGCGAGTCGAGCCAGTGGGCATCCTCGAAAATAAGCACCAACGGCTGGCGCTGGGCACATTGGCCCAGCAGCGTCAGCAACAGCGCCGCCAGACTGGCTTGGCGCAACTGCGGCGCTAACGTTGCCGTCAGGCTGGTCTCTGCTAGGCCAAGATCAAGCAGATCGTTGAGCAACGGCGCCCGTTCCAACAGATCGTCGCTCTGTGTCGCCGCCGCTTCGCGCAGAGAGGCCAGCACCGCCGCCTGGCGCTCGGCGCGTGTGCGCGCCAACTCTAGATCAAACAGTGCCGTAAAGATCTCACGCCAACCCTGGTAGCAGGTCTGCTGCTCAATAACCTCACTCGCCCCCATCAGACATGCCACGCCAGCCGCTTGCGCCATCTGTAGGAACTCGTGGAGCAGCCGCGTCTTGCCCAGCCCCGCCGCGCCATGAATCGTCACCTGAAGACTTGCGCCCGCTTGAAGTTGCGCGAGGCAGGCGGCCAGTTGGCTCCGTTCGCCACTGCGTCCCACCATCGGCGGACGTTGGGAACGCACCGCATGCAGGCCGTGGCGCGCCCGTGGGCGGTAGACGCGCACCGGCGTAACCCGTCCCTTCACCGTTTGCGGCGCAAGCTCTTCCCATTCCAACTCGGCGCGCGTGGCGCTGTAGGTAGCGTGGTCGGCCAACACATGGCCCCGCCCCGCCGTCTGCATCAGCCGCGCCGCCAGATTGACCACATCGCCAATCACCGTATACTCGCGGCGGCTAGGGCTGCCCACCGAACCGGCAAAGAGCAACCCCGTCGTCACCCCAATCGCCAATTCCAACGTGAGTTGTGCAGCCACCCGTTGCAGATCGCAGGCGCAGCGCACCGCCCGCACCGCATCATCGTAGTGGGCCAGCGGCGGCGCACCAAAAAGAACAAGCGCAATCACACCCTTATCATCAACCAGCAACTTGTTGAGGCTCCCCTCATGGTGGTAAATCGTCTCCTGAAAGGCGACCATACACGCCTGGGCTTGTGCCAACGATTCGGCACCTTGGATCGCCAAACCACCAATGCCCAAAAAGAGGACACTCATCGTCCGCAACTCCGAGAGCCACGTATCCTGCCCGGCGATCAGCCGGTGGGTAATCGCCCCAGGGATATGGCTCTGCAATGCGGCAAGTGTCGCTTCATTCGGCCCGTCCCACGTCGGCAGACACAACGGCTGGGGCGCACGCGGCTGTTGCGGCCAGAGGGCTTGGGCCTCCGGACTAAGCAACAGGGCGCCGCGTTGCGCCCGCTTTTCCCCCTCGGCCACTTGGCGCAACGGATCGCCCGCCAGCACATACTGCCAGCGCCGAAATTTGCCTCCCACCGAAAGCCCCGTCACCTCTCCAGCGCCAATGATCAACTTCATGCCCAAGGAAACCACACCACCACTCGTCTGCAGCATGGCAAACTCAGCCATCGCGGCCTGCATCGCACTAGCCGCCTGCCACGCCGCCTGAACGCGCCCCGGCAACACGTCAGGCGTAGCAGCGGGGAAGGTGGCGATCAGGGCATCGCCACTAAACTGCACCACCTCGCCCCCTTCAGCGTCCAAAAGGCTAATCATGCGGCTGAAATAGCGATTGAGGATCGCCGTCAACTCCTCCGCGCCATCAGGTCCACTCATGGCCAACTTCTCTGTCAGCCCGGTAAAGCCCGAAATATCGGTCAAAAGCAGCGCCGCCCAGAACGTACGCGCCCGCGGCTGATCGTACACGCGCTGCTCTACCGCGATCTCGCGCACGATCGCCGGTGGCAAATAGCTCACAAGGGTTTGGATGAGTTGGTGATTGGTTGCTGATACCATGGTCTCTTGGTTTCTTGGGGGCCATGCCCCCAAGCCCCCGCCGGGCGGGGGGATTCTTTGGGGGCCATGCCCCCAAGCCCCCGCCGGAAGGGGGGATTCTTTGGGGGCCATGCCCCCAAGCCCCCGCCGGGCGGGGGGATTCTTTGGGGGCCATG
>RSAS01000704.1 GCA_003934145.1 Candidatus Viridilinea halotolerans
TAAAGTCGGCACTACGATGGTAAAGCGCGAAGCCCCTTTCTGAAACCATGTCTAACAATCTTTGGTGTTCCGACGCGGTTCTTGTTGGGAAGAAATTGCGCGTCACTCATCACTCATCACTCATCACTATGCACTTGCTACAACCGCTTCGCGTTAGCTTCTTGCTTGGTTGCCTATTGATCGGACTCAGTGGCTGTGCCTTTTTTGGCCAAAGAAACGAGGTGGTGCAGCCGAGTGCTGCACCAGCGCTGCTGCCTACGGCGTCTATCGAGGTGACGCCGGTCGTTACGTCTACTACGCAATCCGAAGCGGCGGTGGAACAGATGATAACCATCACCTCGCCGCCGCCGCGTACGCTGGTGGGCAGTCCGCTGACGCTTACGGGGCAGACGCGGGTGCCGCCGACGAGTCGCAGTCTGAACTATGTGCTACGCGATGCAGCGGGTGCGCTTTTGGGCCAGGGGAGCTTTCCGACGACGCTGAACGAAGCGGGTGGGGCGAATTTTGCTGCTTCGCTCACCTTTAACCTGCCGCCGGAGGGGGGCACGGTGAGCCTGGAGGTCTTTGAGCCGGGCAGTGGTAGTGCGCCCCCACTAGCCACAAGTCGCCTCGATCTGGTAGTTGCTCCGCCGCAGGCCATTGTGATCGACTCGCCGCCACCGGGTACGCAAGTGGGCAGCCCGCTGACCATCGCCGGGCGCACGGCGCGCCACCCCTTTGATGGTGTGTTGCGCTACCGCGTGTTGGATCTAAGTGGGCGTGAACTGGGCACGGGCACCTTTCCTGTCACCGGCGCACCCGGCGGGCCGTCCAGTTTTAGTGCCGCCCTGAACTTCACCATGCCTGCGGATGGCGGACGTATCAGCGTTGAGTTGCTGGATCAGCATAGCGCCGACAACCAACTTGCGGCCAATGCGCGCCTCGAACTCAACGTCGCTGCGCAGCCCCAGCAGATTATCATCACCTCGCCAGATCCCAACCAAGAGGTGGGCAGCCCGCTGACCGCCACCGGGCGCACGGTGCGTATGCCCCAAGGCAGCCAGTTGAGCTACCTCGTGCGCGACCAGTTGGGCCAGCCGCTGGGCAACGGCATGTTTGGCCTCACCAGTCAGCCCGAAGGCGGGGCCAGTTTTAGCGCCCAGGTCTTCTTCAGCCTCCCGCCGGGCGGCGGGCCAATCAGCCTCGAACTGCGCGAACTCGACCCAGCGAGCGAAGCGGTGCGTGCCAGCAGTGTGCTCATGCTCAGCGTTGCGTCGCCAGCGGCGACCGCCACGCCCATCGTGACGCCGACGCCCACTGCAATCCCGACGGCGACGCCGGTGCCGCGCCAGAGTATTACGATTGAGACGCCCGCGAGCGACACTCTCGTTGGTAGTCCGGTGGTGATTAGCGGGCGCGTGGCGCTCTACCCACAGTTCCGCGAACTCTATTACGTCATTCGCACCCCCAGCCGCGAAACGCTCGGCCAAGGGAGCTTTCCGCTTGGCGGGCAACCCGGCGCAACCAATATTCCCTACAGCGCCTCATTGAGCTTTGCCGAGCCAGCCCAAGCGGGCAATATCATCGTCGAAGTGTATGATCGTGACGGCGTAGGCCAGGTCATCACGAGCGCCTTGGTGCAACTGCGGGTGGCTGAGCGGGAGCAGTGATGCGCGAGGCGTTACGCCCTGCGGAGAATCTATGAACTGTTGGCACTGTGACCGGCCAGCCCATGGCGTGTGTGTCTTTTGTGGACGGGCGCTCTGTCGCGAGCATGTGCGCGAGTTGCCCCATATTGTGGCGCTCTACAAGAATCAGCACAACACCCACCAGGCGATCATTACGGCGCGGGCGCTCTTCTGCGGTGTCTGTGAGCCGCGTGAAGATCCGGTGGAGTTGCCTGAGTTAAAATGAGCAGGTGGGCGCGGGAGAACTTGGTTCTCCCGCGCTCACCCTTCGGTGAGGGGATGGGCCATGCCCCAATACGTTTCAAATAAGACCTCACAGGTCTGCTCTTCTGCACT
>RSAS01000426.1 GCA_003934145.1 Candidatus Viridilinea halotolerans
AAGAGGGCGTGCGTGTGATTGCTATCCCCAAGACGATGGATAATGATGTCTTTGGAACCGATTATTGTATCGGTTTCAGCACGGCGGTCACACGCAGCGTCGAATTCATCAATGCCCTGCGCACCCCCGCTGGCAGCCACGAGCGCCTCGCGGTGATTGAGCTCTTTGGGCGCAATAGCGGCGAGACGGCGCTGATTGCGGCCTACCTCGCCGATGCCGACCGGGCGCTGATCAGTGAGGTGCCCTTCGATGTGGAGCGTTTGGCGAAGTATATTATTGAGGATCGCCGCTCGAACCCCAGTAATTATGCGGTCGTCGTTGTCTCTGAAGGGGCGAGCATGCTCGGCGGCCAAGTGGTGGAGTATGGCCAAGAAGATGCCTACGGCCACAAGAAACTTGGTGGCATTGGCCAGACTGTGGGCGAGGCGCTACAGAAACTCACCGGCATTGAGGTCGTCAACCAGCAGTTGGCCTACCTGATGCGCGCCGGCGCCCCCGATTCGCTCGACCGCATGGTGGCGACGTCCTATGGCCACCTCGCCATTCAGCAACTGGAAAAGGGCCACGATGGGGTGATGGTCGCCTTGCAGAACGGCGTCTACACGACGGTATTGGTGGACACCTGCACGCGGGGCGTCAAGCGTGTGGATGTGCCAGAACTCTACGATACCGAGACCTACCGCCCGCATATCACGCACCTGATCGGCAAGCCGATGTTTCTTTATTAGGGGATGGTTTTGCCTTGCGGCGATCAGCTCTACCGTTTGGTGGGGAGGATGCAGAGGGCTACGCCCTCTGCATCCTCCCCACTGGGATGATTTTTTTGCGGGGGCTGCGCCCCATGCGCATGAACTGAAGGGGCCTGCGGCCCCTTAAACCCCGCCGGAAGGGGAGATTTTTCGGGGGCCATGCCCCCGAACCCCCGCCGGCAGGCCCACCAGAGGCTTACGTTCATGCGTATGGGGCCATGCCCCCGCACCCCCAACACGGCAGCCGGTAACGTTTATTTTTTGTTGGAGTCTGACTAAAATCTGTAGGGCTGCGCCCCACGCTCCCCCCAGAAGGGTGCGCGAGGAAACCAAGTTTCCTCGCGCACCCTTCTGGGGGGAGCGTTACACCTTGCGTATCTCTCGCCGTTATACTGCATACAATCGCCGCCCCATAAAACCCAATGAGGAGTTTTGTATGCAGCCTGCCAGTGACGTGGCCAGTCAATATCGTACTCTCGAAATGATCGTACTGATGACGCCCGATACTGCCAACTTTTCTGGCAACGTCCACGGAGGTCACATCCTGAAGTTGCTTGACCAAGTGGCCTTTGCGTGTGCTTCGCGCTATTCGGCGTCCTATGTTGTTACGGTTTCGGTAGATCAGGTGGTCTTCCACGAGCGCATCCATGTGGGCGAGTTGGTGACTTTTATTGCTTCGGTGAATTATACCGGTAAGACCTCAATGGAGATTGGTATTCGCGTTGAGTCCGAAAAGATCACTGATCGCAGTATTCGTCATGTTCTCACTTGCTATTTTACGATGGTTGCCGTAGACGAAGATGGCATGCCCCATGCGGTGCCGCAGGTGCCGATTGAGACGCCAGTGCAACGGCGGCGTTGGGCAGCGGCCCAACTGCGCCGCGAGCTGCGTAAGGAGATTGAGGCGCGCAGCCTTGAGATTCGTCAGCACCCCGAAGAGTTGCTCCATGTGTGGGAAGAACTCGAAAACGAGCCCCATTAAGGATCATGGGGCAACCAAGTTGCCCCAGCAGGTTTTTTGCGGGGGCCATGCCCCCGCGCCCCCGCCGGAGGGCGGCAGCCCTCAGACCCGCTGGGGGTGGTTTTTTTGCGGGGGCCATGCCCCCGCGCCCCCGGCGGAGGGGGGCAGCCCTCAGACCCGCTGGGGGTGGTTTTTTTGCGGGGGCCATGCCCCCGCACCCCCGGCGGTTTAAGGGCGGACAGAAAACGTGTGCGCCCCCTTCTGGAATCGCATGGCAACGCCAGGAATCTCGATCTCTTCCCCCCTCTCCCACAACGTGGGAGAGGGGGCAGGGGGTGAGGGCCATCCGTGGCATCCCAATCACCTATCCGTGACTTGCCGAGCGAATGTTCTGTCCGTCCTTAAACCCGCTTGCGGGAGAGGGGCAGGGGGTGAGGGTCAAAGGGCGCATTCCCACCACGAATTCGTGGTGATGTGAACAAATACTACTTCCATCCATGAACGGCAAAGTCGCTACGAACCATCCCTAGCAACCCAAAACTGCGCAGCACATACGAAATCCCCCCTTTCCCGCGCAGCGGGAAAGGGGGGATGGGGGGCGAGGCGTTTCCGTAGCCCCTCAAACGAGCCTACTCTTCCAACGTACTCACGTCGCCCTCTGGCAGACCCTGGGCGCGCGCCTTGAGGACGCGGCGCATGATCTTGCCCGAGCGCGTTTTGGGCAGCGTAGTGACGAAGGTGATCTGGTCGGGGCGGGCGATGGGGCCAAGCTCGTGGCCGACGTGGGCGCGTAGCTCATCCTCCAGCTTGGGGCTGCCATCGAAGCTGGCGCGCAGGATGACGAAGGCGTGAATGGCGTTGCCCTTGACCTCGTGGGGCAAGCCAATCGCGGCGGCTTCGGCGACGGCTGGGTGGCTGACGAGGGCGCTCTCGACTTCGGCGGTGCCCAGGCGGTAGCCCGACACCTTGATTACATCGTCGAGGCGGCCAATGACCCAGATGTAGCCATCTTCGTCCTTGCGGGCGCTATCGCCAGCGGCGTACATGCCGCGCAACTTCGTCCAGTAGGTGTCTACGTAGCGCTGCGAATCGTTGAGAATGGTGCGCATCATGCCGGGCCAGGGGCGCTTGATGGTGAGCAGGCCGTCCTCGTTGGGGCCGCAGGAGGTGCCATCTTCGTGCAGTACGTCCACTTCAACGCCGAGGAAGGCCTTGGTGGCGCTACCGGGCTTGAGCGGCACGACGGGCGTGGGGGTGATCATGAAGTGGCCCGTCTCGGTCTGCCACCAGGTATCCATGATCGGGCAGCGGTCGCCGCCGATGACGTGGTGGTACCACTTCCAGGCCTCGGGGTTGATCGGCTCACCGACCGAGCCGAGCAGACGCAGGCTGCTCAAGTCGTGGCGCGAAGGCCACGCCTCACCGAAGCGCATGAGGCCACGGATGGCAGTGGGCGAGGTGTAGAGAATCGTCACCGAATGGCGCGAGACAATCGACCACCAGCGGTCGGGGAAGGGGTAGTTGGGGGCACCCTCGTACATGATCGAGGTGGAACCATTGAGCAACGGGCTATAGACGATATAGCTGTGGCCCGTGATCCAGCCCGGATCGGCGGCACACCAGTAGCGATCTTCCTCCTTCATGTCGAAGACCATCTTAAGCGTGGCGTAGATCCCGACCATGTAGCCGCCGTGGGTGTGAACCACTCCCTTGGGCTTGCCGGTGGTGCCGGAGGTATAGAGAATGAAGAGGGGCGCCTCGGCATCCAGTACCTCGGTCTCACACTCAGCCGAAGCGATAGGCAGACCCATAAGTTCGTGCAGCCACAGGTCGCGGCCCAGCTCCATGTTGATGTCGTGGCCGGTGCGCTTCACGACCAGACACGTCTGGACGCTCGGCGTGCGCGACATGGCTTCATCGGCGATCTTCTTGAGCTCGATGATCTTGGCGCGCATAAAGCCACCGTCGGCGGTGACAAGCACTTTGCTCTGCGCATCGGCGAGGCGGTCGGCGAGGGCCGCTTCGGAGAAGCCACCGTAGACGACGCTATGCGCCGCCCCGATCTTGGCACAGGCCAGCATGAACATCATCAACTCAGGGATGCGCGGCAGGTAAATGGTAACAATGTCACCCTTCTTCACACCAACGCTCTTCAACACATTCGCCATTTTGCTGACTTCACGGTTGAGTGCGTGGTAGGAGAAGGTGCGTTGGGTGCCATCTTCGCCCTCCCAGACCAGGGCTAATTTGTTTTTGCGCCACGAACGGGCGTGACGGTCAATTGCATTGTGGACAATATTGGTCTTAGCGCCAACAAACCATTTGTAGAAGGGTTTTTGGCTATCATCAAGCACCTTTGTCCAGGGCTCGTACCACTCAAGTTCGTTGGCCATATCGGCCCAGAACTCTTCGCTGTTATCGAGTGACCACTGGTACAACGCCTCATAGCTCGCAAGCCCTTTGGTGCGCGCATAGGCCATCACGTTCGAGTTCTCGACCATGGCCTCACTGGGATGGAACAGTTCGCTATGGTCAGGCGTCGTCATTTCTTGGGGATCGGACATGTGAGATAACCTCCTTAAGGTTCCAGAATACAACGTTACGCAGGAGGATGCGAGGGAACCAGGTTCCCTCGCATCCTCCTGCCGTCCAAAGGCGCAACCTAAAGATCGCCCTTGAGCAGATCGACCGCTTCGCGCACCATATCTACGGTGGCATCGTCCTCGATCGTACTCAGGTCGCCGATATTATCACCCTGGTAGACGGCGCGGATCACGCGGCGCATGATCTTGCCCGAGCGCGTCTTGGGCAGCATGTTGACGAAGTGAATCGCATCGGGCGTAGCGATGGCGCCGATGCGCTCGCGCACGAGTTGGGTGATCCCGCGGCTAACCCCGTCGCGTTCGGCGGGCGCGATGTGCTGCTTGAGTACAGCCAGCACCAAGACACCCTCGCCCTTCAACTCGTGGCGCACGCCGACGACCGCCGCTTCGGCGACGGCAGCATGGCCCGAGACCGCCTCTTCGATCTCGCGCGTCCCCAAGCGGTGGCCGGAGACATTGAGCACCTCATCGGCGCGGCCAAGCATCCAGAAGTAGCCATCTTCGTCCTGGATGGCGTAGTCGCCGGTCATATAGACCTGTTTGCCCTTGAAGTGTTCCCAATAGCTCTTGAGGAAACGATCATCATCGTTCCAGAGCGTCATGAGCATGCCGGGCGGCAGCGGGCCGTGGTCGATCATAAAGCCCTTCTCGCCCAGCGGGATGGGGTTGCCATCGGCATCCACCACCTCTAGGTTGTGGCCAAAGGCGGGCTTCGTGGGCGAACCGGGCTTGATGGGCAGCATCTCGACGCCGACCGGGTTGGTGAGCATACTCCAACCGCTCTCGGTCTGCCAGTAGTGGTCAATCACCGGCACATTGAGTACCGACGAGGCCCACTCGTAGGTGGGGGCATCCAGCGGCTCGCCGGCGGCGTAGATAATGCGCATCGAGCTAATATCGGCATTCTTCATCCACTGATCGGGGAACTTGCGCAGCGCACGCAGCGCCGTCGGCGCAGTAAAGACGTGGGTGACGCCATACTTCTCGATCACGCGCCACCAGACCCCCGGATCGGGATGGTCGGGGCGGCCCTCATAGACCACCGTGGGCACGCCTTTGAGCAGTGGCGCATAGACAATGTAGCTATGGCCGACCACCCAGCCAATGTCGGAAGTAGACCAGTAGACATCGCCATCGCCACAGTTATAGATGTGGCTCATCGAAGCGTGCAGCGCGACCATATAGCCGCCGGTGTCGCGCACGACACCCTTGGGCTTGCCGGTGGTGCCGGAGGTGTAAAGAATATAGAGCGGATCGGTGGCCAGCACCGGCGTCGGCTCGATATACTGAACGCCGCGCTTCTCCAGTTGCTCGGCCCAATCGAGATCGCGGCCCTTCTTCATCTCGCAGGAGACGAGGCCACGATTGAGGACAAGCACATCACGCACACTATCGCTATCAGCCGCCTCAAGCGAGCGATCCACAATCTCCTTGAGGGGAACAGGAATACCCTTACGGATACCAGCGTCGGCGGTGACAATCAGCACCGGCTCGGCATCATCAATACGCGAAGCGAGCGACGTGATCGAAAAACCGCCGAAGACCACCGAATGGATGGCCCCCAGGCGGGCACAGGCCAGCATCGAGAAGATCGCCTCGGGCACCATCGGCATATAGATGATCACACGATCACCCTTGCGCACCCCGAGACTATGGAAGACACCCGCGAGCTTATTCACCTCACGGAAGAGCTCAAAGTAGGTGAGCGTTCGCGACTGCCCCACCTCGGGGCTCTCCCAGATCAGCGCAGCCTGACCACGGCGGGAACCAAGCGCATGACGGTCAACCGCGTTATAGCAGAGGTTCGTCTCACCGCCCACAAACCAGCGATAGAAGGGGGCCTTACTCGCGTCGAGTACCTTATCCCAGCGCTTATACCAATGCAATTCTTCGGCGAGTTCACCCCAAAAACCTTCAGGATCTTCAATTGAACGGCGATGTAACTCCGCATAGCTCATGCGATGGCCTCCTCTCTGAGGAACAGATGAACAGGGGACAGACGAACAGCGAACGGACGAACCGACGCGCCGCACAGGGCGGTGTTTGTGCGAACCATCCTTTACGAAACGTGTATACGCCAAAAGATAGCACATAGCAGGCAAGGACGCAAGATTTTGGGGTTATACACGCCGCTGGGGAGGGTTGTGGGAGGGCTTGGCCATCCCACAACCCTCCCCAGCGGCGTGTAAGCGTCAGTTAATACTTCGCCACCGTCGCATCAACGTCATCGCTCCAGCGCAGGATGCCGCCGACGAGGTTGCGCAATTTGCGAAAGCCTGCCCCTTTGAGCAACTCCACGGCGCGCCCGCTGCGCACACCACTGCGGCAGTAGACGACCATATCGCGGGCGCTGTCGAGTTCATGGAGCCGTTCGGCCAGTTGATCCACCGGAATGACCTTGTCGGTGCCGGCGATGCTGGCGATCTCGACCTCGTAGGGATTGCGCACATCCAACAGGAAGGGGCGCTCGTCGCGCTGCAGAATGCTGGCCAGTTCGCTGGGCAGGATTTCGTATTGGGCACCTAGACTGACGACCTCGGGCAAGATACCGCAGAACTGCTGGTAGTCAATCAGTTCGCGGATGGTGGGTTGCTCGCCGCAGAGCGGACATTCAGGATTACGGCGCAGCTTGAGTTCGCGGAAGCGCATGCCCAAAGCATCGTAGAGCATCAGGCGACCAAGCAGCGGCTCGCCGATGCCAGTGAGCAACTTGATCGTCTCGGTGGCCTGGATGGTGCCGATGACGCCGGGCAGCACGCCCAACACGCCCCCTTCGGCGCACGAAGGCACAAGGCCGGGGGGGGGCGGTTCGGGGTAGAGACAGCGGTAGCAGGGGCCGCCATGCTTGGGCGAAAAGACGGTCGCCTGCCCTTCAAAACGGAAGATACTGCCATAGACATTGGGCTTACCCAAGAGCACCGAGGCATCGTTGGTGAGGTAGCGCGTCGGGAAGTTGTCGGTACCATCTACAATCACGTCGTAGGGGCGCATAATCTCCAGCGCGTTGCTCGAATCAATCGCCGTGTCGTAGGTGGTAATCTCGATCAGCGGATTGAGATCGTTTAGCCGCTGCTTGGCCGACGCAATCTTGGGCATACCGACCGTAGCGGTGCCGTGGACAATCTGACGTTGCAGGTTACTCTCGTCCACCACGTCGAAATCGAGCAGGCCGATGTGACCGACGCCGGCGGCGGTAAGATAGAGCGCCAGAGGCGAGCCCAGCCCGCCCGTGCCGATCAGCAGCACACTGCCCTGCTTGAGCTTACGCTGGCCGCTCATCCCCACTTCGGGCATAATCAGGTGGCGGCTGTAGCGGCGAATCTCTTCGTTGGAAAGCGTAGTGGCCATAGAACTACAAACTCCCCCCGGCGATGGCCGGAATAATACTGACCGTCTCGCCATCCTTGAGCGGCGTCGCTTCGCCCTGGAGGTAACGAATATCCTCGTCGCCGACATAGACATTGACGAAGCTACGCAACTTGCCGCCCTTGGCAAAGATATGCTGGCCAAGAGTGGGGTGGAGTTCAACGAGGCCACGCAGCAATTCGCCAACGGTGGCGGCCTCCAGGCTGACCGTGGCGTTGCCGGCGGCGTATTGGCGCAGGGCGGTGGGAATGGTAATAGTCGTGGGCATGGGGTTGCTCCTTTGACAAGGTTTCAGAAAGCGGCTTCTTACGTTACACTCTTGGGATGCGACGGATGGCCCTCACCCCCGGCCCCTCTCCCACGTTGTGGGAGAGGGGGGACTACGTTCGACGGCAGTGCCGTTCCAATGGAAACACCAAGAATCTCGACATCTTCGCCCCCTCTCCCACAACGTGGGAGAGGGGGTAGGGGGGTGAGGGCCATCTAGGGCATTCCAAGCACCTCTCCGTGGCTTCTAGATTCAATACTCTGTCTGCGTATGAATTCGCAACACGGGGTAGGGAGGTGATGGCCATTCCAAAACACCCCAAGCACCTATGCGTGCTTCGTTCCCCCCACCACCAGCTCCTCGCGCACAAAATGGCTCCCGTCTTCCACGAGCAACCATGCGGCCACATCGCGGGCGGTGGCTGCGTAAACGCTCTGGATGACAAAAGCGAAGCTGGGGCCGGCAATGGCTTGGGCGCCGACGCGGTCGCGCTCGGAGGGATCGGGTGGATGGTCGGGGTGCGAATGGTAGCAGCCGACCACCTCTAGTCCGGCGGCTTGGGCCGCGCGGTCGGCGCGCAGGTAGTCGCGGGGATCGAGATAGAAGCGATCACGGCGCGATGTGGGGTCGTCTTGTTCGGCCAATGCGACCTGACCCTCCCAACGATTTTCGACGGCGATGATGCGCACGACCTGTTTATCGGTGCCGTTGAGGCGGCCCAAAAGCAACCCGACACACTCATCTGGGTAAGTGGCGATGGCGTGGGCAGCGATGGCTGCCGCTGATTCGGCGGTGATGGTGAGCATATTCTTTTAAATCCCTGCGCCAGCGACATAATCACTCTCCTCCCAAAAGCGTTCGCTCAGGTAGCGATTAGCGCTGTCGCAGAGGATGGTGACAACGACGCCGTGGGGGAGTTCTTGGGCGACGCGTAGGGCGGCGACGACATTGGCGGCGGCGGAGATGCCGACAAGCAAGCCGATGCTGCGGGCGAGGCGGCGGTCCATGGCGAAGGCCTCTTCGCTCGTGACCTCGATGGTGCCATCGGGGGCGGCGGGGTCGTAGATCGCGGGCACGATACGGGTGGAGGCCATGTGTTTGACCCCCTCCAGGGCGTGGTAGGGGCTATCGGGCTGGACGGCGAGGGCGCGCAGTTGGGGATTGAGTTCGCGCAGGCGGCGGCTGGTGCCCATGAAGGTGCCACTTGTACCCAAAGCGGCCACAAAGTGGGTGACGCGCCCCTCCGTCTGCTGCCAAATTTCGGGCGCGGTACTTGCGTAGTGGGCTTGCGGATTAGCTGGGTTGCTGTATTGATCAGGGTAGAAATAACGCTCCGGTTCAGCGGCGACCAGCTCGCGGATGGTGCTAATCGCCAGATCCATCCCCTCGGCGGCGTTGGTGAGGATCAGTTCCGCGCCAAGAGCGCGGAGGGTGCGGACACGCTCGGGGCTAGCGTTAGCAGGCAGCGCCAACGTCACGCCATAGCCCAACGCAGCCCCAATGGTCGCGTAGGCAATACCGGTATTGCCACTCGTCGCATCAGCAACGCGCATGCCAGGGCGCAACAAACCCGCTGCTTCGCCCGCACGCAGCATCCAGAGGGCAGGGCGATCCTTGACCGAGCCGCCCAAGTTGTACCACTCGGCCTTGGCATAGATTTGCACGCCCGACGGCAACGTGGCCCCCGGTTGGGCCAAATGGAGCAGAGGGGTATTGCCGATGAGATCGAGGGGAAGAGTCATAGTTCTCTCATCCATTCGCTGGAGGTTCGGGGGCATGGCCCCCGAAGAATCCCCCTCCCGTTGGGGGTTCGGGGGCATGGCCCCCGAAGAATCCCCCTCCCGTTGGGGGTTCGGGGGCATGGCCCCCGAAGAATCCCCCTCCCGTTGGGGGTTCGGGGGCATGGCCCC
>RSAS01000413.1 GCA_003934145.1 Candidatus Viridilinea halotolerans
CCCAATCACCTATCCGTGACTTGCCGAGCGAATGTTCTGTCCGCCCTTAAACGTGCGGCGGGGGGGTAGGTGTGAGGGAACCTGGTTCCCTCACACCTACCCCTACCGGACAATGCCCAACGCATCGTAGAGGCGTTCATAGCTAAAACAGGCATCGAGCAATTCGGCGAAGCGGTGGAGTTTGGCATCCTGATGAAAACGCACCCGCCCGAAGAGGCGTTCGGCGCGATCGACGGTGGCAAGGGTATCGTCGGGCACGAGAATGATCGGCACCGCACGCTCTTCGGCGCGGTCAATCACCTGTGGCGACGGGCGGAAGTTGCCGGTCAGCACAAGGACACTAGTACTGGTTTCGAGCGCAGCGAGTTGAAGATCGCTGCGGTCGCCGCCGGTGATCACCGCTTTGTTGGCGCGCCGCCGGAAGAAGGAGAGGCTGGCATCGGCCCCCATCGCGCCGATCATCATGGTCTCGACCGTGCGGTTGCACCAGTCGCGCTGGCCGATGAGTTGGCCGCCGAGGTGTTCGAGCAGCTCGGCGATACTAATTCCGGCCAGCATTGGGTCACGCGGCAGCATCCCAAAGACGGGAATACCGCGCTCTTCTAGGTAGGGCGCGACGCGGCGCTGCACAAACTCGATCTGCGCCTCATCGATCTGGTTGATCAACACTCCCAGCATGCGGTCACCAATGTAGCGTTGCACCGAAAGGATATTGTCTACATTGATCGTCGAAGTGTACTGCGAAACCAAGAGGACTGGCGCTTGTAGCAGATCAGTAACTTGATCTGAGGTCAAACCCACTAGAGAACCTTCTGACCAAGTATTCGTTCCTTCCAGAACAACAATATCCTTATTGCGTGAAACGGCGAGGTAGGCATCGCGCAGGGTGCGCGTATAGCTCGCCGATTGGCCGCGCAGAATCGCCTCAACGACACCGGGGGTAATCAGCACAGGCGCAATCTGTTCCAGCGGCGCATCAAGGTGAATGGTTTGGCGAATAAAGGCGGCATCCTCATCTACCACCGCGCCGGGGGTATGGGAGACCGAGACACTCACGGGCTTCATATAGCCCACACGAAAGCCATCACGCTGCATCCGGCGTAGGAGGCCAATACAGACGGCACTCTTCCCGACGAACGTCTCCGTTGACGCAACATAGAGCGTAGCCATGGACGCCTCCTCAGGCAACGTGGCGCGGCATACACGGGCCGCTATTGTAAAATTATCCGCGCATCAAGAACGACGGCACCCTCGCCCTGGCGATGCACCACCAGGGGATTAATATCCAACTCAACGATTTCGGGCAATTCGGTGGCCAATTGGCTCACGCGGAGCAACACGTCCTCAATGGCACTGACATCAGCGAAATGGCCGCCATCAGCGCCACGGAGCAGCGGAAAGGCGCGCAGCGCCCGCAATTGTTCATAGACATCCTGTTCACTCAGCGGCGCCAAACCAAAGGTAATATCCTTCAAAACATCGACATAGATGCCACACAACCCGGTGGCAATGAGTGGGCCAAACTGGGGGTCACGGCTCATCGAGATGAGCAGATCGCGGCCCGAGCGCACCATCTCTTGCACATAGACGCCGTGGATGCGCGCCCCGGGCCAATACTTACGGGCGCGATAGTCAATCAACTCGAAGCTATCGCGGGCGGCATCGGCATCGGCCACCCCCAGGCGCACCGCGCCAATGGCGCTTTTAAGCAGAATATCGGGGCTAGCCACCTTCATGACAATGGGAAAACCGAGTTGCGTGCCCAAATTCGCTGCTTCGTCGGGCGAACGGGCAAGGCGACTCTCGGGGATGCGTAGGCCGTAAGCGGCCAAGACGAGACGCACCTCGCCTTCACTCAGCTCGACGCGGCCACCCGCCCGCACATTCGTCAGCACCCGGCGCACCTCGGTAAGATTGACCGGCACACTGCGGTATTGGGGGGGCGGGCGGCGGATGCGCTCGACATAATGATACATCGAAGCCAACGACTGCACGGCCCGTTCGGGGAAGGTATAACTTGGAATACTATGGCGATTGAGGGTTTCAAGCGCCGGGCCAATGCTGTAGCCGCCCATGAAACTAGCCACCACCGGCTTATGCGAACCAGCGGCGGCAGCCGCAATGATCTCCGCTGTCGCCACCAATTCCGTTTGAGCTTGGGGCGTTAGCACCACAATCAAACCATCAACATTAGCATCGGCCAAAGCCGCCTTAACCCCGACACCATAAAGATCGTGGAGCGCATCGCCCAAGAGATCAATCGGGTTGTAAGCACTCGCCGACGCGGGCAAAACGGTTTGCAGATGCTCAATCGTGGATGGACTGAGGCTTGCCATGGCCAAGCCGCTCCGTTCGACCGCATCGGCGGCGATGATGCCCATGCCCCCCGAATTGGTCAGAATTGCTACGCGATTGCCCTTAATCAACGGTTGGTAGGCCAAAAGCATCGCCAGATCAAAGAGTTCACTGACCGTATGGGCGCGAATGATACCGCTTTGGGCAAAAGCGGCCTCATACGCCTGCTCCGAACCGGCGAGCGAGCCAGTGTGGTGCGAGGCCGCCAGCGAACCAGCGGCGGTCGTGCCGCTCTTAATCGCCACCACCGGCGTTGTGCGCGTCACCTCGCGTGCCGCAGCAATAAAGGCCGGGCCATCGCTAATGTCTTCAAGGTAGGCGAGTACCACCTTACTGCGCGGATCATTGCCCCACGCCCGCAACAGCATCACCTCGTCTATGTCGGTCTTATTACCGAGCGAAACAAAGTGGGAAAAACCCACCCCCCGGACTTTACTCCAGTCAAGGATGGCGGTACAGATTGCCCCCGACTGCGACATCAGGGCGATATTGCCGGTGTCGGGCATGAGCGCCGCAAATGAAGTGTTGAGGCGACTATGGGTATCAATTACGCCAAGGCTATTCGGGCCAATCATCCGCATCCCATAAGCCCGCACCTTAGCCAGCAATTGGCGATCCAGTTCACGCCCCTCCCCGCCCACCTCTTTGAAGCCGGAAGAGATCACCACCAGCCCCTTAACCCCCTTTTGACCACACTGATCGACCACCTGCAGTACTTGGCGCGCAGGCACAGCAATAACTACGAGCTCGATGCTTTCAGGCACAGCCAAGACACTCGGATAGGCCCGACGGCCCAACACCTCGTGCGCCTTCGGGTGAATCGGAAAAATCGGGCCGGCAAAGCCGTGCTCGATTAAATTCCGCAACACAACATGACCCAAACGACTCGGGTCAGGAGAGGCACCGACCACGGCGACCGAATGGGGGGCAAAGATCTCCGCGAGCATCCTCTCTCCTTGTAACTGCCCCCCCATCATACCCGATAGCACCAAGAGACGCAAAAAGCGGAAGGGCTATGTCAAAGGTACCTCCGGCGGGGGTTGGGCACATGATGTCCATGAGCTTAAGATGCCTGCGGTTCTTAAAACTCTGGCGGAAGGGGGTTTCCTTGGGAGTCATGCCCCCCGTAATGCAGTACTCTGGCGGGGTCTTAGCAATCTGTTCCTCTGCACTCCTGTTCTTCTACTCCTTTGTTCCTCTGCGCCCCTGCCCTTCTGCGCCCCTGCTCCTCTGTTCCCCTGTTCCCCTGCGCCTCTGCGCCCAAAGCAAACCCCAACTGCCCACTGCAACGATCGGCGACGTGGCGCACCAGTGGCCCTAGACTCATGGCCCGCTCGATGCTCATGCGCGTGGTTGGCCCCGAGATGCTCAAGGCACCAATACAGCGTCCAAAGCGGTCAAAGATGGGTGCGGCTACACAGCAGACGCCGCTTTCGCGCTCTTCATCATCCAGCGCAAAACCGCGCTCGCGGGCGCGGGCGAGTTCGCGCAGCAGCAACTGGGGGCTGGCCAAGGTCTTGGCTGTCCAAGTGCGCAATTCTACCCGCGAGAGATAGGCATCCAGTTGATCGGGCGGAAAGCCAGCCAGAATCGCTTTGCCGCCCCCCGTGCAGTAGAGCGGCACGCGCTGGCCCACCTCGGTGAACATGCGCACGAGGCGCGAACTGGCGATCTGTTCGCTATAGACCCCCTCGTCGCCTTGAAGGATGAGCAGGTTACTCGTCTCCTCGGTTGTTGCCGTCAACTCTTGCAGGCCGGGACGCGCAATGCGCGCTAGATCGAAACGGCGGCTGAGCGCAGCACGAGCCGCCACCTCCAGCAGCCCCGCCCCTGGCCCATAGAGGCGCGTCTCGGAATTTTGGGCTGCATAGCCCCGTGCCACCAATGCACTCAACAAACGGTGTACCGTCCCCAATGGCAAACCCGTCCGCTCGGTAATGTATGAAAGCGCCACATCATCACTGCTCGCCGCCAGCGTTTCAAGCACATCGAAGGCGCGATCAAGCGACTGAACCATAGTGTATTGTTTCCGCCTATTGGAAAAGTGTTGCAAGAAGAGTATAGCGAGTGGGAGGGCATAGTGTCAACTCAACTGTAGGGCAGCGCGTCATAAAGCACACATGGTATAATCGCTCAGTTATGGATCGCTGGAAGAGGGCGTGGGAGAACCATGTTCTCCCATCTCCCCACGAGGGCGTGGGAGAACCATGTTCTCCCACAAAGAACCTGCATGCGCAGCGCAACCAAAAGGAGCAACAACTATGGAGCGACGTGTGGTAGTGACGGGCATGGGTGCGGTGACGCCGCTGGGCCTGAATGTGCCCGAACTCTGGGCGGGTGTGCTTGCCGCCGCGAGTGGTGTGGGGCCAATTACCCACTTTGATGCCTCGGATCACGCGACACGTTTCGCTGCCGAAGTGAAGGCGTTTGATCCGACCCAGACGATGGATCGCAAAGAGGCGCGGCGCACCGACCGTTTTGTGCAGTTCGCTGTCGCGGCAGCGGCGGAAGCATTGCAACATTCCGGCTTGCCGATTGATGCGCACAACCGCGATGACGTTGGGGTCTTTATGGCAAGTGGCATCGGTGGCATTGGCACGCTCTCTGAGCAGTTGGAAGCGCTGAGCAGCCGCGGCCCGGGGCGCGTCAGCCCCTTCCTCATTCCCTCCATGATCACCAACCTCGCGGCTGGGCAGGTTTCGATTACTACCGGCGCACGCGGGCCAAGTTGCTGCATCACCTCCGCCTGCGCCAGTTCGGCCCATGCCATCGGCGAGGCCGCCGAAACGATCCGCCGTGGCTGGGCACGGGCCATTATCGCTGGCGGGAGTGAGGCCAGTATTACGCCAATTGGCATTGCTGGCTTTAACGCGATGCGTGCCCTCTCGACACGCAACGAAGAGTATGCGACCGCTTCGCGCCCCTTTGATGCCACCCGCGACGGTTTCGTGATGGGTGAAGGCGCGGGGGCGCTGATCCTCGAAGACCTCGAGTATGCCCTTGCCCGGGGCGCACCGATCTTGGCCGAAGTTGTGGGCTACGCATCCACCTCCGACGCCTACCATATCTCCAACCTCGCCGAAGATGGCGAAGGTATTGCGCGCGCCATTCGCCTTGCCCTTAAGCGGGCAGGTCTCACCCACCACCAAGTCAGCTACATCAATGCCCACGCTACTGGCACCCCTGCCGGCGATCCGGTCGAGACCGCTGCCATCCGCGAGGTCTTTGGTACCCGCGGCAGCGCCCCGCCGGTGAGTGCGAGCAAGTCGCAGTTTGGCCATCTGCTCGGCGCCGCCGGGGTGGTCGAGGCGGTGGTTAGCATTCTCGCCATTCGCCATGGTCAATTGCCCCCTACGCTCAACCTGACGCATCCCGACCCCGCCTGTGATCTCGATTATGTGCCCAATACGCCCCGCTCGGCCCAAGTGGATGTCGTGTTGAACAACTCCTTTGGTTTTGGTGGACATAACGTCTGTCTGCTTTTCCGTCGTTACGATGTTTGAGCGTACCCTTAGCAATACCTATGACCACTCGGCTTGAAACACTAATTGGTGTACCCTTTCACGATGGCAACCTGCTCGCGAGCGCTTTCGTCCATCGCTCGTTCATGAATGAGCACCCCGAACGCATTCCGGGCCTTACTTCCAATGAGCGACTCGAATTTTTGGGCGATGCCATCCTCAATTTTCTTACCGCCGCATGGCTCTACCGCCGCTTCTCCGAGGCGAGCGAGGGTGAGTTGACGTCGTTCCGTTCTGCGTTGGTGCGTACGACCACGCTGGCCGAATTTGCCCGCGAACTCGATTTGGGTAGCTATGTGCGTATCAGTGGCGGTGAGGACAATGCCACGATGCGCAATCGCGATGCGCTATTGGCTGATGTCTTTGAAGCGGTCGTGGGGGCCATTTATCTCGATCAGGGGCTGGAAGCGGCGCAGGTCTTCGTGCAGCCCTTCCTCGAACGACGCATCGATCAGGTGCGCAGCGGGGCTGGCAACACCAATTATCGCACCCGCTTCCAAGAGGTGGCGCAGTCCCACTTGTATGCTACGCCGCGCTACCGTGAAGTGGCATGCAGTGGCCCCGATCATCAGCGCGAGTTCACGATGGAGGTAGTGGTGGGCGATGAGGTGTGGGGCCAGGGCAAAGGGCCGACGAAGCAGGCGGCAGCGCAGGCAGCCGCCCACGCCGCCCTCGTGCGCATCGGGGATCTGGCGGCCCCGGCACCATGAGCCGTCTGCTCATTACGGGCGGCACCGGCTACCTCGGTAGCGTCCTCGTGCGCCAGAGTGCCGCCTTGGGCTATAACGTCGTGGCAACCTACTTCACCCAAGCGCCCCCCACGCTCGCTGGCGTAACGTGGCTGCCCCTGGATGTCCGCGATCCCCACGCGGTCGCAGCAACCCTCGCCAGCACACGTCCCGATCGCGTCATCCACACCGCCTTTCAGCAGAGCGGCCCCGATCTGCTGAGCATCACCGCCCACGGCGCCGGCCATGTGGCCGCCGCCGCCGCACGGGTGCAGGCGCGCCTCATCCACCTCTCTAGCGATGTCATCTTCGACGGCGAAGCGCAACGCGCCTACACCGAGGACGATCCCCCCGCGCCGATCAGCGCCTACGGCCACGCCAAAGCCCAAGCCGAAGCCCTCGTCGCGGCGGCCCACCCCAGCGCCGTCAGCGTCCGCACTTCGCTTATCTACGGCTTCGCTCCGCCCGACCGCATCTCGCGCTTCACTCTTGATGTCGCCAGCGGCAAGATTGTAGCCCAACTCTTCACCGATGAATATCGCTGCCCGATCTATGTTGAAGATCTCGCTGCTGCTCTGCTAGAATTGAGTAGCACCAACTACCAAGGCATCCTCAATATCGCCGGCGCCGACCGCGTAAGCCGCTACCAACTTGGCACGCTGATCGCCCGCGCTTGGGGCCAAGATCCCAGCAGCATCCCAGCCGGGCTCAGCGCCAGCCAAAGCCCCCCGCGCCCGCGCAACTGCACCCTCAATATCGCCCGCGCCCAAGCCCTCCTCTCCACGCCCCTACGCGGCATCCACGCCGTCCTGCGCGATCACGGACGGTTGCTAGACGGTGGTTAGTGGTTAAAAGCTGCTACAGGCGCGTTTATCTAGGAGAATTGGGATGCCCTAAACCCCCCCGTTCGGCTGGGGCGCGGGGGCATGGCCCCCGCCCCCCCGTTCGGCTGGGGCGCGGGGGCATGGCCCCCGAAGAATCATCCCTCGCCCACCTAAAAATATGTTGGCAGAACCAGGTTCTTTCCCGCCTCCAGAGGGAGATGGCAGAACCAGGTTCTCCCACCTCCCTCTGGAGGCACCATGCAGCCGACAAATGATGTGATTGCAACCCTCATTGCCGATCTCTGCGGCGACGATGAGGCGCTACGCACGCAGGCTTCCTTCACCCTGGGGGTGTTGGGTGAGCCAGCGATTGCGCCATTGATTGCACTGCTCTCTGCTCCAACCTCAGAAAAACGCAAGCGGGCCGCTTGGGTGCTGGGTGTCATTGGCACGCCCGCCCTGCCCGCGCTGTTGCAACTGGCTGAAAGCAACGACCAACATCTGCGCATTGAGGCGATTCGCGTCCTGGGCATCGTTGGCGAGGCCCGGGCGCTCAACCAGTTGCTCGTTGGCCTCACCGACCCCGATCCGCGCGTGGCGGCCCGCGCTGCCCGCGCCATCGGCAAGATTGCCGATCCCCGCGCCTACCACCCGCTGATTACCGCCCTGCACCACCCCTCGCCCGACGTGCGCTACGAGGTCTGCCGCGCACTCTTGGATCTGCGCGTGCGCGAAGCAGTCCCCGCGCTGCGTGAACTCGCTACCAACGCCAACGCCCAGATGACCACATGGGGCGCTTCGTTGGCGCTGGTGGCCAGCCACGCCGCCGATGAACTCGCCCAGAGCGACCCTAGCGCCGACCAGTCTGGCTATTTCGCCCGCGTGCAATCGCTTCTCGATCAACAGCAGAGCCAAGGGGATGCGTGAGGGAGGAAGGGTGTGCGAGGGAACCAGGTTCCCTCGCACACCCTTGCTGCACCCTTTTGGTCACACCCATAGGAGGCCATTCCATGCGCCTCGGCCTTGATGCGCGCTACGCGACCGACCACTTCCCCGGTATCGGACGCTACATCCTAGGTCTAGCCCAAGGCTTGGCGGAATTGACGCCGGGCCATCGCCTCGTCCTCATCGTAAACCAAGCGTTTGCGGCGGGGCGCTACGCACTTACAGCACTGGCCGACTTGCCCAATGTGGAACTACATCCTGTGGCGGTCGGCCCCTTTAGCCCGCAGCAGCAACTGGTGCTGCCGCTGCTCGCCCGCCAGTTGCAGCTCGATCTGCTCCATTCACCCTACTACGTCAAACCCTACGTAGGGCTGCCATGTCCCTCAATTGTTACCATTTTTGATATGAATGGCTGGCGCTTCCCACGCAGCCTGACTTGGCGCGGACGCATCTTCTACCGCGTCACCATGGCCCTTGCGGTGCGCACGTCGGCCATGATTATCACCGGCTCGGCGAGTGCCCAAGCCGATCTGCGCCACGTCTATCGCCTGCCTGCCCACCGTCTGGCGGTCACGCCACTGGCAGCCGAGCGCCGCTTCCAGCCCCAACCCCCCGAAGTGCTCGCCGCTGCCCGCGCACGCTACCAACTTCCGGCAGACTACGTGCTCTATGTCGGCTCCAACAAGCCCCACAAGAATCTAGAGCGGCTGGTACAGGCGTGGGCGCGGGTGGTGGCAACAGGGGTCAACGCCGCAACCCCCTTGGTGCTGGCCGGCCACGAAGCGGGTGGTGGCCCCTCCCTGCGCCAACTGGTCACCGCCGCAGACATCGAGCGCCACGTCCGCTTCCTGCCCAATATTGCCGACGACGACCTACCGGCACTCTACAGCGGCGCCACCATTTTTGCCTTCCCGTCATACTACGAGGGCTTTGGCCTTCCGCCGCTGGAAGCAATGGCCTGTGGCACACCCGTCCTCTGCGCCTATGCCACCAGCCTGCCCGAAGTGGTGGGTGATGCCGCGCTCACCGTCGATCCCTTTAGCATGCCCGAAATTGCCGAAGGGTTGCAACAACTCCTAGCTAACCCCCAACTGCGCCGCGACCTCAGCGCCCGTGGCCTCCAACGCGCCCGCACCTTCTCGTGGCGACGCACCGCGCTGGCGACGCTGGAGGTCTATGCGCGCGTGATGCGTGAGACGAAGAGGGGGCAGGGGGGCTTTCGGGTATAGAGTCTTTGGGACAATCAGGGTCAGGTGTTAAGGGTTTTGCCGGTAACCGTAGCGTGTGGAACCACGGGTACGAAACATTGGAGACGAACCGCTCAGGCCGAAGCATTCGCCACAAGATCAGCGGTAACGACGAAAGCATTGGGGGGCGAATGCTTCGGCCCTACGCGAAAAACCTTGACGCCTCTCGGCTCTCGGCTCTCGGCTCTCGGCTCTCGGCTCTCGGCTCTCGGCTC
>RSAS01000809.1 GCA_003934145.1 Candidatus Viridilinea halotolerans
CCAAGGAGTCCCGCCATGCCCACCCTCGTCCCCCAACTTACCCACCCCGAGACCGCCTGGCTCATCTATGCCGTCATGCCCGCGTTAGCCATGTTGAGCCTCTTGGTAATCACCCTGCTGCTCCGCCCGCGCCTCGCTATGCTGATCACGCTGGTGCGCACCCGCCAAGCCCACCAAGCGCTCCAGCACATCCCCACGGCTGACCGCCCCGACCCCGCGCTCTGCTGGACACCCGAGAGTATCCCGGCGGCCCAATTAGCCGGCTGGGGCCTGGCATTCGCCACGATCATTGCCGGCATCCTCGTCTTCCTCGCCCCCCTCGGCCTCGCCCTACTGCTCGGCGCACCCCTTGCGGCGTTAGCTACGTGGCTGATCAGTCTTCATGCCCATAATCGCTACATCAACGACCTGAATCGCGATCTCACCGGAGCCGTCGGGCGGCTCGGTGCGCTCCTTCGTGCCGGTAGCGGTCTGCGTCCCGCCCTCGAACGCATCTGCGCCGACGTCCCCACAGGGCCGCTGCGCGACGAATGGGGCTACCTCCTCACCCGCCAAGGCATGCCGCTCAGCGGCGGCGGCATTGCTACGCCCCAACAGGTCGTCCTCGCCCTCGCCGACCAGACACCCTCGCAGCGTCACGCCACCTTCCTCAACCACCTTGGTGCCTCCGTCGGCCAGCCGCAAGAGGTACTCGCCAAACGCTGCGAAGCCGCCTACAGCGCCCTGCAACTCTCCGAGCGTCGTCGCGACGAAGCCCAAACCGAACTGGCCCAGATGCGCTATAGCGGCGTTGCCGTCGGCCTAGCCGGCCTCTTTATGGCCAGTTACCTCGTCTGGACGCAATGGGATCGCGTCATCTTCGCCTACAGCAGTTCCCTCGGATCCATCGTCGGCGTCATTGTCGTCATTGCCCTCGCCCTCCCCATCGTGGGTGGGATGCTTCTGGCCCAAGTCGAAGACAGTGACTACTAGGGTAGGGGGCAACCGGGTTGCCCCCATACCACGCCGGGCTGCGGGAGGATGCGCGGGAACCAAGTTCCCGCGCGAACCCTTCCCACGCTTTTTGATCTCACTCTCAAGGAGGCTACACCATGCCCAGTCTACTTATTGCCCCAGGCACACCCTACTATCTTGCGGCACTCGGCGCGGCTTGCATGGCGCTCCTCGGCGCCAGCCTCAAGCAGCGCAATTCCAGCAGCATGCCCCCTCGCGCAAGCAGTGGCTTTGCCGCCTTCACACGGCTCTTTATGGGCCAAGTCGCCGGTGGCGTCACGGCCACCATGCTGATCGGCTTTGCCCTCGCCAGCGGCGCGGCGGGCAACCAACGCCTCATCCTCTTCGCGGGCGCCCTTGCCGCCTACCTAACCCTTGGGATGGTACTCCCGCGCCTGCCGCAACTCCGCCGTGAACGCGAAGCCGCCGCCCTGCGCCGCCTCACCCCCGGCTTTGTTGCCTTCGTGCGCGTCGCTCTCGGTAGCTTCGAGTCGCCGATTGCGATCATGCGCCGCTATGTCCGCCGCCCCAATCCCCGTTTAGCGCCCATGCAGGATCTCGTAGACGAAGCGCTCGCTGTCGGTGCCGACCTACGTCTACGTCCCTTTGCCGCCCTCAGCCATGTCGCCAACAGCCGTGGTTGCCGCGAACTGAGCGACGTTGCCGCCACCCTAGCCCAAGCCGAAGCCGAAGGCGCCCGCGCCGAAACCGTCCTCGCCGCCCACCAAGAGACCCTCGAACTCATCCTGCAAGGCGAGTTTCGCCGCCTCATCCGCCGTCGCACCATGTACCTGCTGCTCATGGTTGCCATCAGCCTTGTTGTGGGCATCCTTATAAATTTGCTCTTCGTCATGACCGGCGGCGGCAGCGCTTTTCAGCAGCTACGCTGAAGGGGAAATTTTTCGGGGGCCATGCCCCCGAACCCCCGCCGGCAGGCCCGCCA
>RSAS01000439.1 GCA_003934145.1 Candidatus Viridilinea halotolerans
CTGTTCCTCTGTTCCTCTGTTCCTCTGTTCCTCTGTTCCTCTGTTCCTCTGTTCTTCTGTTCCTCTGTTCTCTTGTTCCCCTGTTCTGCTATGATCTCTCTCATCTGCACTGTCCGTGACGAAGCCGATAATATTGTGGCGCTGCTCGATTCGATGCGAGCTCAGACGCGCCGGCCCGACGAAATTGTGATCAACGATTGCGGCAGCCGCGATGCGACGGCGGAGTTGGTGCGTGGTTATGCCGTGCGCGAACCACGGGTGCGTCTGGTTTGCGGGGGGCACAACATCTCTTCGGGGCGCAACAATGCCATCCGTGCGGCGCGGGGCGATCTGATTGCCTCGACCGATGCCGGGCTGACGCTTGATCCCGATTGGCTCGCGGCGATCATTGCGCCGCTGGAGGCGGGCAGCGCTGATCTCGTCGGCGGCTTCTTTCGCCCGGCCCCGCAGAGCCTCTTTGAACTGACCTTGGGCGCGGTCAACTACCGCAACGCCGACGAGATCGTGCCGGCCAAGTTTTTGCCCTTTGGCAAATCCATGGCCTTCCGCCGCAGCCTGTGGGATGCCGTGGGTGGCTTCCCGGAAGACCTGACCCATTGCGAAGACATCGTTTTTGCCCTTGCCGCCGAACGTTTGGGCTTACGGCGCACTTTCGCGCCCAATGCCATTGTCCACTTCCGCCCACGCGGCTCGTTGGCCGCATTTGCGCGCCAATACTACTTCTACGGGCGCGGCGACGGCATGGCTGGTCTTTGGCCGCGCCGCCACCTGTTGCGCTATGCTGTCTACGCGGGGCTAGGGGCACTCCTCGCCGGAGCGGGTCGCTGGCCCCAACTGCGCCTGGCGGTAGCCGCCCTGACCGCCAGCGGTGTTGTTGGCTACACCCGTGCGCCCTACCGTCGCCTTTGGCCGCGTCTGCACGGTTGCCCGCTGCACCTACGCCTCTACGCGATTGCCCTCGTGCCGATTATTCGCCTCGTTGGTGATGGAGCCAAAATGGTTGGCTACCCGGTAGGACTTGTAAAACGGGTTTAACGGCGGGCAGAAAACTTGTTCCGCAAGTTACGAATAGATGATTGGGATGCCCTGGATGGCCCTCACCCCCCTACCCCCTCTCCCGCTTGCGGGAGAGGGGGCGAAGATGTTGAGATTTTTGGTGTTCCAATGCAGTTCTTACGCGGCGGCGTACAGATTTTCTGTCCGCCCATGAAGTGAAACATGTGAGGGGGGGCGCGGGAACTTGGTTCCCGCGCATCCTTTCACAACAAAATGGAAAGCTCATGAACCTCTTTGGCCGCATCTTCAGCGCCTTCGGGCGCACGCGCATCGGCGGATGGACGATTCGCAATGTCGTCACACCCCTGGATCGCAAACTCTACCGTTGGACGAGTGGGCGCATTACGATTAGCGCCATGGCCTTCCCGACGTTGCTGCTCGTCACTGTAGGGCGCAAGTCGGGCAAAGAGCGCATCACGCCGCTAATCTACCTGCGCGACGGCGAAAAACTGCTCGTGGGCAGCAGCAACGTCGGCCTTGAACAGAGCGCCGCGTGGCCGCTCAATATTGCCGCCAACCCAGCGGTGCGCGTCCAGATCGGCAAATCGGTTCGACCCTATCTCGCCCGTGCTGGTACCTCTGAAGAGGTTGACCACTACTGGCCCAAGTTTGCCGCGATCTACCCGCCCTTTGCTACTTACGCCGAGCGCAGTGGTGTGCGTAAGCTCTTTATTTTGGAGCCTGCGCATGAGACATAGCCTTCCGGCGGGTAGAACCATGTTAAAGCCGTTGGGGGTTGCGCCCCGCACCCCGCCCCGGACGGTGGGAGGATGCGAGGGAACCTGGTTCCCTCGCGCACCCTTCCTACACCTGTTTTTACGGGGGAGGCGAAGCCTTCCCTTGTGCCCCACCGGAGGCGACTTTGATGTAACCCTATCCGGTGGGGGTTTAAGGGCGGACAGAACATTCGCTCGGCAAGTCACGGATAGGT
>RSAS01000332.1 GCA_003934145.1 Candidatus Viridilinea halotolerans
GCGTTGCAATGCGATTCCAGAAGGGGGCGCATACGTTTTCTGTCCGCCCTTAAACCCGCAAGCGGGAGAGGGGGGACGACGTTCGGCGGCTGTGCCGTTCCAATGGGGAGAAAGCGAGATTACGTACAAATATTCTGTTCGCTCATGAAAACATGGGGGAAGGGGGTGCGTGCGGGAATCAGGTTCCCGCGCGCACCCCCTTTATCCCCTATCCCCTATCCCCTATCCCCTATCCCCTCACCGCACGGGCCGGTAGGCTTTCAAATCCGCTGGTAGCTCGATGCCGAGCATCTGGAGTTGCTGGGTGCGGTATTGGTAGGCTGCGCCAACCATGAGTTGGCGGGCGACTTCGACGACGCGCCGCTCTTCTGGCTGCTCTAGGTGGCTGCCGCGTACCCAACTGTTGAAAGCGCCCATCGCTGGGCCGCACCAGATCTGGTAGTCGGTCTCGCGCCCGGGCTCGCCGCTGTTGGCCCAGCGCGACGAGAGCCCCAGGTACCAGCGGAAGACGAGCGCCATCTTGCGCTTGGGGTTGGCTTCGGCATGGCGCAGTTGCTCTGGGTCGCGTCCGGCGAAGAAGGTCTCGGTGTCGCTCCAAACCTCAGCAAGCGGGCGGCGGAAGATCTGGCGCTCTAGTTTGCTGCGCTCGGCAGCCGGAATGGCGTCGAGCGAGTCGTAGGCGCGGTAGATCTCGTAGAGCTTCTGGGCGCGTACCGGGAAGAGGGTGCCGCGCTTGAGCACCTGGAGCTTGACGCCCATCTCGAACATGTCGGCGGCGGGGGCCATCATCACGTCGGCCATCTCGGCGGCGGCGAGTTGCGTGCGCACCCAGGGCGACGAGCCCGATTCGAGGCAGGCTTGGTTCACCGAGCCGGTGACGATGTAGTCTGCCCCCATCATGAAGGTGGCCAAAGCGGCCCCAGGGGTGCCGATGCCGCCGCCCGCACCAACGCGCACCAGGTGCGGGTAGCCGTGCTGCGCCCGCGCCTCGTCACGCTGGCTCTGAATGGCCGGCAGCAGACAGACGAGCGGGCGGTTGTCGGTGTGGCCGCCCGAATCGGCCTCGACGGTGATGTCGTCGGCCATGGGTACATGGGCGGCCAGCGCGGCCTGTTCCGCCGTGATCAGCCCGGCGGCCTGTAGTTCGCCCAGGATGCGCGCCGGGGCTGGCCCGAGGAAGGCGGCGGCCACCTCGCCACGCGAGAGTTTGGCGATGATCTTGTTGGTGGCGACAATCTGGCCGTCGGGGGTGCGGCGCAGGCCAGCAACACGGTAGCGTACAACATGGCCGGTGAGCGCGAGAAAGGCGGAGGCTTCGATGGTCTGGACGCCCCGTTCGAGGAAGAGGTCAACCGCCCGCCGCTCAAGCGCCTCTTCGTTGGGGCTGTGGATCAGGTTGAAGGCGTAGGGGCCGTTGGGCAGCGCAGCTTGAATGGCGTTGATCGCCGTCTCGATCTGCTGCGGCGGCAAGCCGCCCGCGCCAAACGAGCCGAGCAGGTTGGCCTTGCCTAGCGCAATCACCATCTCCGCCGACGAGATGCCATTGGCCATTGCGCCCGCATGGTAGGCGTAGGTCACCCCGTGCGCCGCCCGAAAGGCCGCGCTGCCCAATGTCTCCGGGCGCAGCGGCGCAACGCTCGCCAACAACTCATAGTCGCCAAGGGTGCCACTCACCGTCTGGCCCGTCGTCGTCAGCCCCACCTGCTCGCCACGGCGCACAACATGGCAGGGCCGATCAAGTGCCAAGAGCGCCGCCCGCCAACCCGCCGCATCCAGCGCCACATCGCCCGCCGGTCCGCTCCAACTGATGGTTGGTGCGGGATATGTTTCAGTTGTCACGGAGTCTCCTTAACTTAGCGACATTGAGATCTGTTTATAACCGCAGAGAACGCAGAGTTACGCAGAGGTGGGGTAATTTAGCATTACACTGCTCTACGCTAGTCGCGTGCTCCAATCCCCTACCCTACCACCGCCAGCGCCAAATCCTTCACATGGTAGATGCGCAAAGAGTCGCGCCAGAGGCTGCCTTCGGCGACGATGAGCAGCCCTTCACTAGTGCGTTCCACGCGGGTGATGTGCAGTTCGAGACGCATGGTGGTTGGCACGGTCGGTGAGGCGATCTGGCCGCGATACTTCCAGACGCAGCGGGGGCCGTGCGCTACCGCGAGGTGCGGGGTGGCGAATTCGCGCCCAAAGCCACCGTGCAGCGCGTAGGCTTGCAGCGCCCGCAGCATCGCTTCGAGGCCGAGCGATCCGGGCATCACCGGGTCTTGGTGGAAGTGGCAGCGGAAGAACCAATCGTTGGGGTCTACTACGCGCTCGCCGTAGATGTAGCCCTGGCCCTGCTTGCCGCCGCCCGCGACGATCTTGACGCGATCCAGCAGGTGGAAGTGGCCTACGGGCAGCCGTTCGTGGATACGCCCCGCTGCGGCGCGGTAGAGCGGCTGCGCGGGATCGCTTAGCTCTAGGGTAGTCACCGGCTGCCCTTGGGCTTCACTGAGCCACGGCTGGGTTTCGCGTCCGCCATCGAGCCCTACCTGCTTCGCCAGGGCCGCTTTGGTGAAGTAGCCGAAGGCGGCATCGCCGACGAAGCAGGGTTCACCGTCACACTCTAGGGCGTAGTCGAACTTCTGGATGATCACGCCGTCAATCGCGGTCGAGGAGCGCATGGTGACGCGGTTGCGTAGCGTTTTGCCGCGCAGATCCACCGGGCGCAAAAGCTGCCCCGTGCCGTCGAGGTTGCGGAAGTAGAGATCGTGCTCCGCGAAGGGCAGCGTCGAGCCGAGCCAGGCCGAGAGGAAGCCGCATGGCTGGAGGCCCAACTCCATCAGGATGCTGTAGGGCGTCTCGGGGTAGCTGTTCTGGTGGCAGAACCAGGGGTTGACCGGCACGTCATACTCGCTGATGAGGCTCGCGCCGGAGCGCGGTGTGCCGCGCACGCCATCCACGCTGACGATGCGGCTGATCAACTGCAATTCGCTGTTGGGCGTGCGCGGGGCGCGCCGCCCGTCGTAGATCGCGTAGTCGGGGCCGAAACAGGCGACGAGTGAGCCGGTGGCGAACTCGCTGATCTGCTGCTCGTTGCAGAGTACCGACTCCGTCAGGGCGGGGCGGACGGCGCGCTGCGCGGGCGGCTGGAGCGCGGGTTCCTTCTCGCGCAACTGCAAGCCCAGGTCGTTGAAGCGCACCACAATGCGATCATCAACCAGAATGTCCACAATCGCCCGCGCCAGCGGCACCGGCTCCAGCTCGATGCCGGTAATCTCCATGCGGTAGACCATCAGGCTATTCGCGGGGGTCACCTGACCGCGGCAGCGCACCTGCTGCGGCAGGCCAAAGATGGGCTGGAAGCGGGCGTCCATGGTGTGGCTCTGCATGCCCAGGGCGAGCATGTAGCACTGCAGGAGCTGCCCGCAGCCCTCGGCCATGAGCGAACCGGCCAGCACCTCGTCGTCCTTGAAGTGGCAGGGGAAGTACCAATGGTCGGGGCGCAGCTCCTTCTCGGCGACAATCAGGCCCAAGCCCCACGCGCCACCCTGCGGATCCATGCTGGTCACGCGGTCAATCATGAGCATAGCGGGCGGCGGTAGGCGCAGCGAAGGATTGAGGCCGCGCTGGTCGTAGGCGGGGCCAAAGCAACCCGCCACGTCGCCCGCGCTGAGGCGCAAGAGATCCTCGTAGCTCAGGGTAGTACGCGGCGTATGCAGCGGGGCGTTGAAGGGCTGCACAATGGCGGCACGGCGCTCCTTGAGATCACGATCATTGTCAATCACGCCGCGCCCGCCGGCCAACTCGCCGTCGGAGAAGAAACCGGCGCAACCGCCATCCATCTTCAGCACCATGCGCTCTTCAACAAAACACTCATAGCTAAAGAAGAAGAGCAGCGTGTCGCCATTGCGCGCAAACGAATTGATCTTAATATCGTAGCGCAGCGTCTCGCCCGCCTTGGGCAGATCGTCAAGGAAGGTGAGCGTACAGTCGAGCAGGCGATAGACCCGCTCGCTCTTGCATTGAAAATCAATGCCCAAATAGCTAATCAGCAGCAGGTCACACTGGCCCGACTCGACCGAGACGGCCCAGGGCGCTTGGCCATCCACGCAGTACCAGGCATCACGCGGAATGTCGTATTCAGTGGTGATACTGCACGGGCGATAGGCATCACGCTCAGCGTCGAGTTTGGTCACACGGCTCACGAGCAGGTAGGGCGGCATCGGCAGACGCACGCGGCGGAGGTAGCTATCGATCACCGCATACTCTGGGCCAAAGACCTTGGCAATCGAGCCGCAAGCGAACTCGAGCAGGGCCGCTTCGTCCCAGATGACGTTGGGGTTTTGGGCGGGAACGGGGTGGTGGCCCTCACCCCCCGGCCCCCTCTCCCGCGTGGCGGGAGAGGGGGAGGTAGCGGTGGGACTCACTGCGAGTGAAAGATGGCCCTCACCCCCCGGCCCCCTCTCCCACGTGGCGGGAGAGGGGGAGGTTGCCACGGTTGGGCTCGTGGGCGCGGGGTGGTGGCCCTCACCCCCCGGCCCCCGCTCCCGCGTAGCGGGCGAGGGGGAGGTGGTCAGCAGCGACTCAACGCTACCAAGCAGTTGGCGCATGGTGCGTTCGCGGGCGGCGAGTAGTTCGGCGTGGTTGGTGGGAGCGGGTAGATCTTCAACCAAGGCGGGAACCTCCTCTGGAGGGGTATGGGTGGGGAGGATAGTGGTTTGAGGTGCTGCGGGTTGGCTTTTCGGGAGCGATGGGTGGCCCTCACCCTCTGGCCCCCTCTCCCACGTTGTGGGAGAGGGGGAGATGGCAGCATCATTTTCTTGCGTCGCTATGCGTTCTTTTGCGGCAACAGACTCTTGTTCTCTCGACTCAAGAATCTCCACCGGCGGCGCGGGTAGCGGGTGCGGCGCAACCAACGGCACCGGCACGGGCAACGGATCGGGCGGCGCACCACGGCCTGCCGCCACCATCTGGCGGTGCGCGTCACTGACGATACTGGCGGTGATGCCAGGGCCACCGACGACGATGGGGCGCATGAGGCTGCGTCCGCTGGGCGCTTGGGCAGCGTTGGGGCGCAGCAGCGCATGCAGATCGAGCGGCACCTGATGGGCCACGAGGCGCGCCAAGAGTTGCACCAGCGTCATGCGCTCGTCGGCGCCGCGCCGGGCAATCGCCAGCGCCAGATGCTCACGGCCCGCAAAGCACTCGCTGATCCAGCGGGTGCAACTGTTGCCCGGGCCAAGCTCCAAGAAGATACGCGCCCCATCAGCGTAGGCGCGCTCCACGAGGCGCGGGAAGTCTACCGGCTGGCAGACGGCGCGGGCGATGTTGTGCGCGATGGCATCGCTGTTGACCTCGCCCGGCCCGTAGTGGGCGGCGGTGTAGAGACGCAAGGGCGGCACGTCGGCCACCGGCATGTGGTGGAAGGTGACCAGATCGGCAACATCGGCCTCCACCGGCGGGCAGTGCATCACCGCGCCAAAGGGCGCACGAAAGCTCTCGCCGCCCAAGTCGGCCAACACCGGCGGCAAGGCCGTTGCCAAGCCCGCCAAAACAACTTCATTCGGCGTATTCACATGGGTCAAAAAGACCTGGCGCTCGTCGCGCAGCCGTTCGCGCACCCGCTCGGCTGGCGCACGCACCACATAGACATGCCAGAAGTCGTCGTCGCCCTCCGCCCCAAGGCCCAGGTAGTCACGCGCCGCCGTGCGCTGCCCGACGAGGCGCTGGGTAAAGACGGGCGAGGTGGCCAAGCGGCGCATCACCTCATCGCCATCGCGCCAGACGCCCAAGGCCCACTGCATCGTCGACTCGCCCATGCTGTAGCCCAGAGCGCAACCGGGGCGCAGGCCAAAGCCTTCGCGCAGCAGTGTGGTGAAGAGGGTGGCAAAACCAACCCCCGCCGCCATCAGGCTCGTCGTATCGCCGCGCAGGCGCAGCTTCTGGCGCTCCAAGTCGGCCTCGCTGGGGCGCGTCTGCTGGCGCAAATAGAGCCGGTGGGCACCAATCGCCGCATCGGGCCGCGAGGCGGCCCGTTCCAGCACTTCGTGCAAGCCAGGGAAGGCGGGCAGCAGCGTGCGCCCCAAGCCCGCGTAGCTCGTAAACGCGCCAGGATAGACGAGCGCCACCTCGCCGCGCTGACCCAAGGGGCGCGCCGTGAACGCACTGCCGCCCGGCGTCTCCCAGGAGCGACCCGTAGCAACCACACCCGGCAGCGCCTTGCGCGCCATACCCAACTCGCGCAGCAGATCATTGGGCGTATTAGCCACCAGCGCCAGCGTGTGGCGTGCGCCACGCGCCTCGTTCCAGGCGCTGATCGCATCGCGCTGCACCGCCGCCAACGGCTGCCCGGCCTGCACCGCAGCCTCCAGGTCATCCAGCAGCCCTTGCAGCGCCGTCAGCTCATTGGCCGCCAAAGGGATCAGCGCCGGGAGTTGCTGGTGGGCACGGAGGTCGAGAGGGGGGACGGGACGGCCCTCACCCCCCGGCCCCCTCTCCCACGTTGTGGGAGAGGGGGTGAGGGCTGACGGGTTCTGGGCGGGCGTGGGATGGCCCTCACCCCCCGGCCCCCTCTCCCACGTTGTGGGAGAGGGGGGGAAGGCTGACGGGTTCTGGGCGGGCGTGGGACGGCCCTCACCCCCTGCCCCCTCTCCCGCGTGGCGGGAGAGGGGGTGAGGGGGTGAGGGCCATCGCCCTGCCTCGCCCAACACCGCATGCGCCACAACCCCCCCGCTGCCCAGCGCACTAACGGCAGCACGACGGCGGGCGCCACGCGGGGCCATCCAGGGGCGCGCGTCGTGCGGGACGTAGAAGGGGGTCGTTGCCCAGAGCGCCGCCTCACGCGGGGCGTGCCAGCCGGGTACGCCAAGCTGGATGCGTCCGTGGATGCTCAGCGCGGCGCGGATGAGGCTGGCGATGCCGGCGGCGGCTTGCGCGTGGCCAACGTTGGCCTTGACTGAGCCGACGGCGCATGTCGGGGCTACTTTCTGGCCTGCTGCGTTTGCGCCATAGACCTGTGCCAAGCCAGCCATCTCGGCGGCATCCTCGGCAGCCACACCGCTCGCCCAGAGTTCCAACGCGCCCACATGGGCCGGTTTCACCCCGGCGGCTTGCAAGGCGCACTGGGCCGCCCGCGCCACCACCTGATCCGCTTGCTCGCCGCGTTGCCGCGTCAAGAGCGCCAGGGAGTCGATGGTTGCGTAGATGCGCTGCTCGGTTTCAGCATTGGGCTCGTGGCGACGCAGCACAATTGCGCCCGCGCCCTCACCAACGAGCCAGCCGCTGGCCAACTCATCGTGGCCCACGCCGCTGCCGACGGGACTCACCAGGCTGCGTGTGAGGACGCGCTCGACACCGCCCGCGAGGTCTACCGCGCCCACCACCACCGCTTCGACACTGCCGGTCGCGAGCAGTTCCTGGGCAACCTCAAGGGCGCGGAAGACGCCACACTCCTCGGCGGCAATGGTAAACGCCGGGCCAGTAAAATCCCACAGGGCCGCAATACGGCAGGCCATCAGGTTGCCGATAAAGCTGGTGTACTGGTTCACCTGCGCCGGATCGTTGAGCGTCGCCTTAATCGCATCTTCAAGCTGCGCCAACTCGTTGGGTTGCAAATGAATCCCCGCCCGCTCAAGGGCTGCTGGCAGTTGCCAGACCGTATCCACGCGGGCGCGGAACTGATGGACGGCCAGTTCCGCCTCCATCGCCACCAACACCGCCACATTCGCCCCCGGCTTCATCGCGGCATCGCGCAGCGCCTCGTCGGCCACCTTGAGAATGAGTAACTGCTGCGGAATGGGCTGATCGCCCGCAGCGGGCGGAATCTTGTAGCGCAGGCTATCAATCGTGAAGCGCTCGATGTAGCCACCAACCGGCGCTTGCCCCTCCGCCACACCATAGGCGCGCAAGAGATCACTATCCTGCTCACAGCCCTTCCAGCGCGTCGTGGGCAGCGGGCCAAACGCCTGCTCACCAGCAACCAGCGCCTGCTCAACATCGTTCAGGCTCTGCCACGGCCCGAAGCACGCGCCCATGCCGATGATGGCGAGGGGGGGATGCCCCTGATGGCCCTCACCCCCCGGCCCCCTCTCCCACGTTGTGGGAGAGGGGGAGAGGGCGGGTAGATTCTGGGTGTTCCCCGGACGGCCCTCACCCCCGGCCCCCTCTCCCACGTTGTGGGAGAGGGGGTAAGGGGGGTGAGGACCCCGCCCCAGCACCAGGTGAGCATTGGTGCCCCCAAAACCAAAGGCGCTCACCGCCGCCTGGTTCGGGTGGCTACTGGGCCAGGGCTGCGCGCTCCGCACGATCTGCTGCGGGCCAACCGCACCCGACGGGCTGGCGAGGGGCGTCTCGATGCCAATCGTTGGTGGAATCTGGTTGTGGGCCATGCTCAGCGCCACCTTCATCACGCCGGCCATGCCTGCGGCGGTGAGCATGTGGCCAAAATTGGATTTGACCGAGCCGAGCATGGGGAGGTGGCCGTGCTGGCCAAAGAACTGCTCGATAGTCTGGAGTTCAGCAATATCGCCGACGGGCGTGCCCGTCGCGTGGCACTCGATGTAGGCCGTGTCGCTGGGCGCAAGGCCCGCTTCCGCATAGGCCCGTTCGTAGGCCAACAGTTGACCCTTGGGGTTGGGCACAAGCACATGTTTGCCCGCACCGTCGTTCGACCAACCGATGCCCTGAATGACCGCATAGATCTTATCGCCATCGCGCACGGCGTCGCTGTAGCGCTTGAGCAGCAACGCGCCCGCGCCCTCGCCCGAGGTGAGGCCACGCGAGTTGCGATCCAAGGGGCGACTCGCACCGCCCGCTTCGGGAAAGGCTTGGAAGATCGAAAAGCCCATGTGGATAAAGAGCGCATCGGCGGCACTGACCGCACTCGCCAGCATCAGATCGGCCTTGCCCAACTGCAACTGGTTACAGGCCAACTTGAGCGCATAGAGCGACGAGGCGCAGGCAGCATCAAGCGCCAGCCAGCCGCCGCGCAAGCCCAACGCCTGCGCCGCAAGCGCGGCAGGGCCAGCCGAGATCGCCGCATCACGCGCAGCACCCGGCGCAGCAAAGATCGCCGGATCGAGCGCCACCGGCCAACCCGCCAACTGCGCCAAGCCCTGCTCCACCGCCCGCCGATAGATCGGCGCCAGCAAACGTTGCGAAGCGTGGGTCGGGAAGGAGAGGTTGCCCAACACCAGCCCACAGCGCGTCAGCGCCTCACGATCACCAAAGACGCCGCCATCAGCCAGCGCCTCACGGGTCACGCGCAGCGTCCATGCATAGAGCTTATCGAGTTCGGCGAGCTGCTCAGGCGGCAACTGGTAGCCGGTCGGATCAAACGGCGGCGACTGCACAAAACCGCCACGCAGCGCATAGTAACGGTCACGCTGCCCCTTCGCCGGATCGAAGAGCAGCAGCGGATCAATCCCCATCTGCTCCATCGTCGCCAGCGAAGTGCTATCGCGCCCAGCGACAAGGTTCTGCCAAAACTCCGCAAGCGAGCTCGCACCCGGAAAGAGGCAGGCCATGCCAACAATTGCTATTGGTTGTGTCAAGGGGGGACTCCAAACCTTGTTTGGCGAAGAGAAGGCGTGGGAGAACCAGGTTCTCCCACACCCTCTAGCAGGGCATGGGAGAACCTAATTCTCCCGCGAGGGCGCGGGAGAACCAGGTTCTCCCAGAAACACCAGCGAGGGCGCGGGAGAACCAGGTTCTCCCAGAAACACCAGCGAGGGCATGGGAGAACCAGGTTCTCCCACACCCTCTATAGTTCTTCAGATAAAGAATCCGACTAAGCCGCCAGGGCGCAGGAGGCCTT
>RSAS01000089.1 GCA_003934145.1 Candidatus Viridilinea halotolerans
CCCACCGGGCGGGAGAATCTGTGGGGGCCGTGCCCCCACGTCCCCATCGGGCGGGAGAAGCATTGGGGGCCGTGCCCCCACGCCCCCGTCCGGCGGAGAGGTTTCGTGGGGGCCGTGCCCCCACGTCCCCGTCGGGTGGGGAGATGCGTTGGGGGCCGTGCCCCCACGCCCCCATCGGGCGGGAGAATCTTTGGGGGCCGTGCCCCCACGCCCCTTGCCTGTTTGATTATAGGGAGAAACTATGAATACGGTATGAAGAACTTATGCAGAACCTGAGGAGTTCATCTTCACTCCTGTTCTTCTGTTCTTCTGTTCCTCTGTTCCTCTGTTCCTCTGTTCCTCTGTTCCTCTGCTCTTTTGTTCTGCTTCCGCACTACACCGGCGGCCACGGCACATTCGGCCCTGGCCCGGGATCGGGGAAGGCGTTGCTGCTGATCAAGCATTCGATGCGGCGGCGCAGGGCGCGCAGTTCGGCTTTGGCTAGGAACTCGTCGAGGAGTTGTACTGCTGCGTTTTGGGTATCAAGGCAGGTACGCAGGTGGCAGAGGGCGGTTAGTAGCTCAGGGCCAAGCGGTTCGCCCATAAAATCCCAGAGTACCGTGCGCAGTTTAAGTTCATAGTGGAAACAGATGCCGTGGTCAATTGCCCAGAGCCGCCCATCCAGCCCTTTGAGGCCGTGACCACTCTTGCGGTCGGCATTGTTGATCACATAGTCGAAGACGCACATCTGGCGCATGCGCAACTCATAGCCGCCCTCTTTAAGCATGGTAAAGAGGTGAGCATCTTCATCATTGGCGATATAGAGTTGCACCATACCCACGCCATACGGCCCATCGCGCACCACCGTCGGTGGTACCAAGCCAAAGCCCAAGCACTCGGAGACCACATATGCGGCGGCTTCGCGGCGATAGAGGGTACCTTTAGGAAAATCCCAGAGGGGGCGTTCGCCGCGGCGCGGCTTGTAGATCGCCAAGAGTTCAACATCTTCATGCTCAACCCGTGCCAGCAGCGTATAGTTACTGCTGAAGGGCATTGCGCCCTCTAGGGCAAGCGAACCCTTGGCGAGCGCCTCAAGCGCACGAGCAACACTGATGGCTTGGGGGTGATCATCCATTTGCGTTACGCCTTCCGGCGGGTATGCGGGGGGAGGCGGCTTCGCCTCTTGCGCATACCTTCCCTTTTGTTGCGTAGGGAAGGGTATGCGGGGAAACTTGATTTCCCCACACCCCCCTCCTAACTATGGGGCTTGCCCCAACAGCGGGTTTTAGGGCGGTAGCCTACCGCAACAGGGGTGTGGGGAAACTTGGTTTCCCCACACCCCTCTACCCTAACTGTGGGGCTTGCCCCAACAGCGGGTTTCAGGGCGGTAGCCCTACCACAACAGGGGCATGGGGAAACTTGGTTTCCCCACAAGCCCCTACCCTTCGGGGGTTAATACCGGCCCATGACCATTGCGATGGGGACAAAAGTGGCCAAAGGGATCAATGGGACGACCACAGTTGCCGCAGATGGGTCGTCCGGCTGCGACGACTTGGGCGGTATGGCTGGCGAGGGCGCGCATCTGGGCGCGTGAGGCCGAGAAGCGGGCGGTAGGCACCTCTTCCTCCTCCTCGGAGTTGAATCCTTGCACCAACAATACGACCAGGTCACGGTCACTGTCGTAGCCGAGCCCCATCTGGCCAATGCGAAACTCAGGCTCGATCGGCTCTTCCAAGCTCATGTCGGTCACGAGTAGATCGTCGGAGGTGGACAGACGGGGGTTCTTTTCAGCCAAACTATCAAGTAGGCGGCTGGTGGCATCGGCGAGGGCACGTACCTGCTCTTTTTCGGCCAAGAGGGTTACCAGTTGGCTGCTGCGGCGGGCTTGCACATAAAAGGTTCGCTGGCCCTTAGGGCCAACGGCTCCAGTAGTGATACGCTGCACCGCGTCGAGATCAATCGTAAACTCAGACATGCTCCTGCTCTGGATGCGGCCCACCTGCGCCCGCAATGGGCTCAGGGGCTGCGCTAGACGCTGGCGCCTCGGGGCGCGGACGTAGATGGTCGAGGTTTCCGCTGTCATTTAGGGTCAACAGACGTGGCCCCATACGCTCGAAGGCCAGGGCCGTGAGCGCACAGGGGTTGATCACGAGCCGTTGGAAGAGATCGAGGTGTATCCCAACGTAGTAGGCCACGGCGAGTTTAATGATGTCGGCGTGCGAAACGACGGCAATGATCTGTTTGGGGTGTTGGCTGCGCAACTGATCGAGTGCCTGCACCATGCGCATCTGCGCCTCGCCGAGCGTCTCGCCATTGGGAAAGCGCGTGCCACTTGGGTAGTGTTGCACGCCAGGCCACAACTCGTGCTTGTACAACTCCTTAAGTTCCGCGCCTTGCCATTCACCGTAGCGCACCTCACCAATCTGCTCCACCAAGCGTAGCGCGAGGCTGCGTGGTTGGGCAATGGCGGTCGCCGTCTCGACACAACGTTCCAGCGGGCTGGTGTAGATCGCGCTGATGGGCAGATCGCCCAAACGCTCACTGAGCGCCGCTGCTTGCCGTCGCCCCTCTTCATTCAGATGGACGCCGGGCGTCCAGCCCGCTAAACGGCCATGCACCCAATCGTTGGTTCCATGGCGAATCAGCAGCAATAGGCTCAAGCGCGTCTCCGTTCGTGGAATGTTTTGGGTGAGACCAAAATTTGTGGGGCTGCGCCCCACGCCCCGCCGGATGGCGGGAGGATGCGAGGGAACCAAGTTCCCTCCCGCACCCTTCCTACAGCGTTTGGCCACACCCGAATGTTTTGGAAGGGTTTGATCGCTCCAAAACCTCGCAATATAGTTATGATACCACAATCCAATGCAATGTTCCGGGGTGACGGCAAACTGCGCAAGGCTTGGGCAAAGGCATCGTTGGTGAAGGCGCGGCGCATTCGACGTGCATTGAATGTAGAGTTGTCGCCCTAAAACCTGCTGTTGGGCCAAGCTGCAAACCCGATCCCTGCGTAACGTTTTGGCGACTTCGCCGCCAAAACGTTACGCAAAAGCGTTGCAGGGGCGGTTTTGCCGCCCTCGCACCCCCGCCGCAGGGCGGGTGCGGGAACTTGGTTCCCGCGCATCCTCGCACAATCCGCTGGGCTGTGCGGCGCACGCCATTGGTTGCGATCAAGTAGCGAAATCATCACATTTTGCTTAAAAGCAACGATTGACAAATTTTGTTGCCTTCTATATAATTTAGCCCAGGATAAGGGTGCTGACATTTAACATCTTTTCGTTTCCAATCCCGGCGACGGGTGTGGAATGGTGCGACAATAGCCGCCAGGCGCGCTAGTCGTACCTGGCCTGTTTTAATTGTGGATCGTGTCTGAAAGTAGCGGAGGTTCGCCCATGCGCGACGATGACGATCTGGTTCCCCCGAAGTGGCGGTCGCTGTTCAACAACCAGGACTGGCTGATGCACGACATCATGGTAAAGTCGTTCTGGGCTTTCGGTGTCATTGCGGCTCTTGCCCATCTCATGGTCTGGGTTTGGCGCCCGTGGCTAAGCTGGGCCATTTAGAGGCCATCCGGTAAGTGAAGGCGGGTGTCGTAGCGATGCCCGGTGTTTCAAAAGCCTGTACCCTCTAAAGGAGTTGATTATGCCTCCACGCAGCCCTGTTCGCACGAATATCGTAATCTTTACCATCCTTGGCTTTGTGGTCGCCCTACTTATCCACTTTGTTGTGCTGAGTTCGGTGCGCTACAATTGGTTCGACAACCTGACCCCGGCCGGTGAGCCGTATGTCGCCCCTGCGATGCTGCTCTTCAACTACATGATCGCCCTGCTTTAATGATCGCTGGCGGCACGCCGCGTGCCGTGAGTAGGGGGTGTCTCGTGAAGTGAGCAACAACCGCCAGCACACCCTGCTGGCGGTTGTTGACTTTAGGTGTATACTTTCATGTCGGAGCCGGCCCCGTAGACACGGCACCGCCGGGCTGCTGACTGGAGTTTTAGGAGACTCCTATGCAATCGCCAACTCGTCCTACGGATCGACAGGCGGCGATCTTTATCTCGGTGGCAGTCGGCTTCTTTGTGGCTGTCATCACGATTGGCACATTCTGGTGGATCTATAGCCTTGTGGTTTCATCGGATGCCCCGGCGGTCGCGCTGGCGGAAGCGGCTCGGCAGCCGTGGAGTCCCAGCGATGGGATCAAGGTAATCACCGAGGCTGAGCCCAATCTCGTGCTGGCCGATGACGGTGACCCGCGCCAGCCTTGGCTCGGTGAAGCCGCATGGACCGAAGGGGTGCAGGCTGGTCAGGCATGGATCGATCAGTTCCCCAATACGGTGAATGTGCAGGTACTGACGGGGATGACCTCGGCGGAAGTCTGGACCTACATGCAGCAGTATGTCTCCGGCGGCCTCGGCGTGGGCTGCCAGTACTGCCACGACATCAACAACTTCGCGCTTGATACCTACCCCGAAAAGATCGCTGCCCGCAATATGCTCTATCTGGTGGGTGACCTGAATGCGCAGTTTGTGGTTGATCTGCCCAACTGGCAGGGCAACTATGTGCAGTGCGCTACGTGTCACTACAACGAGCCGCAGAATCTTGAGGGCTTTGACTCCCAGTTCATCAAGAGTGTCCCCGATATTCCGGTGGTAGTCGAGGTGCTTGATGAGAATGGCGAGCGAGTCTTTGATCCGGCGCAGCGGCCTGAGGAGCTGCGCACACCGATTAGCCTGCAAGATGCGGTGATCTGGTATCTCTACAACTATCAGGTCTGGAAGCCCTACGACGCTGAAGATCCCGCCAGTGGGCGCGGGTCGCTGGCGCTTACCTATAATGGTGGCCCGACCCAAGAGCAGGTGACGATCAACCAGAATGTGATGAACTACAACGCTTGGTCGCTGGGCCAGAATTGTACCTTCTGTCACAACTCGCGCAACTTTGTGGCCTATGAGCTTGATGCGGCGAGTGCCAATGTCACCAATCCGCTGGCCGGCTACAATAAGATGAAGGCGCAGCAGATGCTGCTCATGACCACCTACATCGCCGAGAATTGGCCGACCTATGGGGCTATTCCCCATGAGGAGATCCCACTCGAGTTGCGCGGTGGCGCGAGCCGTTTCTCGTATCAGACCTTGGGTGACGGCCAACTCTACAACGTGCCTGCCTGTTACACATGCCACCGTGGGGCGAATATCCCCCAGGGTGCCATCAACCAGACGAGTATTGGTGACACCGATGCTGGTCGGGTGGTGCTACCGCCCGCGTTGCGCGGCAATTAGGGTCTTTTGGTGGCACCGACGTACCGTCGGCTCCACCATGGCGTTATGCTAAGGGGCCTGCGGCCCTTAAAACCCCGCCGACAGGAGATTCTGCGGGGGCCTGCGGCCCCCGCGCCCCCGTTGGGCGGGGAGATTCTGCGGGGGCCTGCGGGGCCCCCGTGTCCCCGTTGGGCGGGGAGATTCTGCGGGGGCCTGCGGCCCCCGTGTCCCCGCCCAACGGGGGCCTGCGGGCCCCCGTTGGGCGGGGAGATTCTGCGGGGGCCTGCGGCCCCATGCGCATTAACTTAAGCCGACGAGCGAGGTTCGTAGTAGGGGCCCCGTAAGCAGCCCTTGGACGGCGCTAAAGCGCCTACTACAAGCGGGTTTTGGGGCATCCCCAAGCTTAAGTTCATGCGTATGGGGCCTGCGGGCCCCCGCGCCCCCGTTGGTTTCGGTTCGTAGTAGGGGCTTTAGCCCCGTAAGCAGCCCTTGGACGGCGCTAAAGCGCCTACTACAAGCGGGTTTTGGGGCATCCCCAAGCTTAAGTTCATGCGTATGGGGCCTGCGGCCCCCGCGCCCCCGTTGGTTTCGGCTATTGACTATTGCCCCGCCTTTGCCCGCGATCCCTAGAAACGAGCCGCCTGATGAGCGACTTTCGTAAAGGTTCTGGCCTTGCCCCTAATGCGCCCCCTGCGGCCCTCACCCCTGGAGCTAACTTGCGTGTTACGTTGTCTCGCTCGCTGATCTTGATGAAGCCGGTGACGTGGTTTGCTCCAGCATGGGCCTTTCTCTGTGGCGCTGTAGCGAGTGGTGGCTTGGCTTGGGGGGTTGAGCCGTTGGGCCGTTTGGCGATTGGCCTCTTTATGGCTGGGCCGATCCTCACCGGCATGTCGCAGGTGGTGAATGATTATTGCGACCGCGAGGTGGATGCGCTTAATGAGCCCCACCGTCTCATTCCCTCCGGCCAAGTCTCGTTGCGCCACGTTTATATCCTGACGGCGCTGCTCACGGCGCTTGGTACAGTGATTGCCATTTTCCTCGGCGGTCAGGTCGCCCTCTTCGTCGGCTTGGGCCTTGTCTGTGCGCTGGCCTATAGCCTTAAGCCGCTACGGGCGAAGCGTAATGGTTGGTATGGCAACGCCCTTGTCGCTATCTCTTATGAGGGCTTGGCTTGGATGGCGGGCCATGTCGCCTTTGGTGTGTTGACCTACCAGAGTTTTGTGATTGCTATGCTCTATTCGCTGGGTGCCCACGGCATTATGACGGTGAATGATTTTAAGAGCATGAAGGGCGATGCAAAGATGGGCATTCGCTCCATTCCGGTGCAGTATGGCAAGGTCACCGCTGCCCGTATGGTGGTGACGATTATGGGCATCGCGCAGATGGGCGTGATTGCGCTGCTCTTCTGGTGGGGCCATACCATCGCTGGCTCGGTCGTTGCCCTACTCCTTGCCCTCCAGAGCATTCCGAACGTGCGCTTCATCCGCGACCCGGAGCATAATGAGGTCTTCTTCAATGCGACGGCGATTATGCTCTTTGTCTGGGGGATGTTGGCGGCGGCGATTGGGATTGCGGGGTAGTTTGTTGAGGGGGAGCGGGAGGAACTTGGTTCCTCCCGCTCCCCCTCTTTTTTTGTTGCTGAGGGAGGGGATGCGCGGGAACTTGGCTCCCGTGCAGATGGTTTCGCCTTCGCAGCCCAGTGCGGCGGTAAAGTGGTTACGAACCTTGTCTTAGGGCAAGAACGCATTGGTAAAAGCCTGCTCGACGTTCACCGGCCCGGCCAGCAGTTCTGCGTCGCGCATGAATTGCTCGGTGCGCTGCCAGATGGTGATGTCGGTGAAGCCCAGGCCTTCCGCGTCGGTCAAGGGGCTGTGCCAGTAGGGGAGGCTCTCGATGAGCACTTGGCGTTGCAAGGCTACATCACCCAACTGCGCTTCGGGAATGAAGGTGAGGCTCACCTCGAAGGCGCGATCAGGGTCGTCAAGGGTATCTTGCAGTCCGCGCAGCGCCGCCCGCACAAAGCCGCGCGCCAACTCTGGCTCTTCGGCCAGCAGGCGCTCGCTCACGACGATGCCGTTGGCGGCGAGGTTGTAGACATCCGCCACACGCAGGACGGCAACTTCCTCACCCTGTTGGCGCAGCAGCACCGGCTCATTCATGCCGTAGCCAATGCCCACCTGCACTTTGTCTTCAAGCACCGCCTGGGCCTGGGTGAAGCCAATCACCTCGACTGGGAAAGCGCTCTCGTCGAGGTCGTTGGCGTAACGCATGGCCAATAGGGCGTAGAGGCTCTCGCCAAAATTGCCTGGAATGCCGACCGTCTTGCCAACCAGATCGGCGGCAGTCTGGAGGCCAGTGGCCTGTTTGGCAAAAAAGACGACCGGAAACTCTTGGTAGAGTGTCATCACTGTTTTGACCGGAATATCCTGTTGACGTGCCAACAGCGTCGAGGTGCCCGATGCGGTGGCAAAGGCCACGTTATCTACAGGCCAACTGGCGGCGCGCTGCACCACATCGGTCTCGAAATTGTAGTCAAACAGCACCTCAAGCCCCTCTTCGGCAAAGTAGCCCTGCGCGGCGGCCATATAGTAGGGCGCAAACTGCACATTGGGAATATAGGACATGGCCAGGGTCACTGGGCGCAAGGCGGGCGTGTCGTCGGCAGACGCGGGCGCGTCAGTCGCGGGGGGCGGCGGCGTAGCCGCTGGCGCACCGCCACAGGCAACCAAGAGCATGGCCAAGAGCATGAGGGCGATCAGACGTGGGGGCATGGGGGGACTCCTTGTAGTGATGCGAAGGGGCGAGAGACGAGAGGCGAGAGGGGGGAGGCGGGAGGCGGGAGGCGGGAGGCGGGATGAGGGATGAGGGATGAGGGAGGGGGGATAGAGCTTTTGGGAAGCTTTGGGTTTGATGTTAGGGAAGCGAATTTTGTTGATTGCCCTGTCGCTTTGTCACCCTGAGTACGAAATGGCCTGCGGGCCAGGGGCATGTGAGAAACAAAAATTCTGTCATGCTGAGCGCAGCGAAGGGTCTCTTGTCGGTCGAAAAGAGATGCTTCGCTGCGCTCAGCATGACAAGCGCTTCGTGAGCAACAGCGTTACTTTTGAACCATTGCCTTAAAAGTTTCTGCTTCCCTTTACAGATCGTAGGAGGGGCTTTACCAATACCTTTCAAGTAAGACCTCACAGGTCTGTTCCGACGCATGAGAACCCCATCAGCAAAGACCTGTGAGGTCTATGCTCGTCCTTATTCGAAAGGTGTTGGGGCATGGCCCCCGAAAAATTTCCCTTTCCAGCGGGGTTTAAGGGGCCGCAGGCCCCTTACGTTACTGCGCATGGGCCATTGCCCCCGCAACATCCTCCCCACCATCACAAAATCGCTGCCACCGCTGCTTTGAGTTGCGCATCGGCGGCAGTGTCGAGGGCGACGAAGGGTAGGCGGGCGTGGGTTTCGGGGAGGGGGCTGTTCCAGGTGAGGGCGGCTTTGAGTTGCGGGGGGGTGTTGAGCGGATCGAAGCAGTTGCGCAGCGCGGTGAGGCGCGCTTGGGCGGCCTGTACATCCCCGCCCTGGCGGTACGCAGTGTAGACTGCACGGGCCACTTGGGGGAAGGCGCTCGCTAAGGCGGTGATAGCGCCCGCTGCGCCGTGAGCGAGCGCTTGGGCCACGAGGCGATCACTGCCCGTGAAGATGTTGAGTTGTGGGTAGCGTTCAATCAGCATACGTGCATGCTCCCAGTCGCCGCTGCTATCTTTGAGACCAAAGATCTGGTGCGGATGGCTGGCAATGAGCGCGTCAATGATGGCCGGCGTAATGGCGATGCCGGTGACTTGCGGGATATTATAGAGCAATAAGCGCGCTGCGGCGGGCAAGGCGTCGCAGAGGGCGCGATAGTAGCCAATGATGCCCTGTTCACTTGGCCCCTTGATGTAGAAGGGGGGCATAACTAGCAGCGCATCGGCACCTTGCGCAAAGGCGTAATTGCTCAGCACAATCGTATCAGTCAGGGCGGTGCAGCCTGTCCCCGCGATGACGGCAAGGCCGCCGCGGTGGGCAAGAATAATGTCGAGGGTGCGTTCGCGTTCGGCGAGGCTGAGCGAGGGCCCCTCGCCGGTGGTGCCAAGCGCCAAGACGCCATGGAGACCACCAGCCTCCAGAAAGCGCAAATACGCTGGGAGCCACTCGTAGTCTACCGGCCCGACATCACTGGTGAAGGGCGTCAGCATGGCGCTGATGATACCATGGATGGTGTTCATTAGGGTGCATTCCTTAGGTTTTTTTTGAGCTTCTGTGGGGGCCATGCCCCCACGCCCCCGCCGGGCGGGAGCTTCTGTGGGGGCCAGGCCCCTACGCCCCCGCCGGGCGGGAGCTTCTGTGGGGGCCAGGCCCCCACGCCCCCGCCGGGCGGGAGCTTCTGTGGGGGTCAGGCCCCCACGCCCCCGCCGGGCGGGAGCTTCTGTGGGGGCCAGGCCCCCACGCCCCCGCCGGGCGGGAGCTTCTGTGGGGGTCAGGCCCCCACGCCCCCGCCGGGCGGGAGCTTCTGTGGGGGCCAGGCCCCCACGCCCCCGCCGG
>RSAS01000674.1 GCA_003934145.1 Candidatus Viridilinea halotolerans
AAGAGGCGGGAGGCGAAGAGGCGGAGGAGGCGAGAGGCGAAGAGGCGGGAGGCGAGGACGCGGAAGAGGTGAGAGGCGAAGAGGCGGGAGGCGAGGACGCGGAGGAGGTGAGAGGCGAAGACGAGGGAGGCGAAGAGGCAGGAGGCGAAGAGGCGGGGGAGGTGAGAGGCGAAGAGGCGGGAGGCGAAGAGGCGGAGGAGGCGAGAGGCGAAGAGGCGGGAGGCGAAGAGGCGGAGGAGGCGAGAGGCGAGGACGCGGGAGGCGAGGACGCGGAGGACGCGAAGGACGCGGAGAACGCGGAGAACGCGAAGGACGCGAAGGACGCGAAGGACGCGAAGGACGCGAAGGACGCGAAGGACGCGGAGGACGCGGAGAAGGTGAGGGGCGAGGCGGCGCAACGCAAGAAGTTTGAGCGGCTCCTTGAAGGCATTGAGCGGCGTCTGCACTTCCTCACGCCCATCCAGATGAACGCGACCGCAGCGGCGATCAGCGCCAACAGCAAAGACCTGCTCTTTACTGCCGTGGTCGCCGGCAAGGTCAACATCTGGGCGTTGCCCCTCGACGAACCGCGGGCCGAACAGCCGCCACGGCAACTTACGGCCAGTGAGAGCAGCAAATACGCGGTGCAATTCACGCCAGATAGCCGCGCATTCTTTTACCTAGAAGATGGCGTCATTACCGTTCGTAAGTTCCCAGCGGGCAACGAGCCAGTGCGTGTCAATGTACGCGCCGATGTCACGGTAGATTTTCATGCAGAAAAGTTGCAAATCTTCAACGAAGCGTGGCGGGCGCTGCGCGACAGCTTCTACGACCCAACATTTCGCGGCCAAGACTGGACGGTACTCCGCGAACGTTTCGCGCCCTTGGTGGCTGGGGCGCAGACAAGCGGCGAGTTACACACCCTGATCAACCTCATGGTGGGCGAACTACGCGCCTCCCACCTGGGTAGCGGCTTCGGCGGCTGGACGGGCAACGACGGCTACACAGGAATTATCCTTGACGCACGTGCCATGCAACGCCACGGGCATGCACGCATCCAACGCATCATTCCCGACAGTCCTGCTGCGCTTATTGCCAAACCACCCCTGCCTGGCGAATATGTGCGCACCGTAGACGGCACCATGCTAGGGCCAGCCACGAGTCTCGACCAACTCTTGCGGCGCAGCGTCGGGCGGCGCGTGCGCATGAGCCTTGCCAGCGCGCCCGACGGCGGAACCATACGCAACGTGGATCTACGTCCGGTGGATGCCAACAGCTACTGGCAGTTGCGCTACCGCGACTGGGTACACCACAACGAAGCCTACGTTCATCGCATCAGCAACGGGCGGCTCGGCTACGTCCACATCGAAACAATGAGCTACGCGGCCTACCAGCAATTCCTCGCCGATCTTGATGCCGAGGCCCACGGCAAAGATGGCGTCATTGTTGATGTGCGCTACAATGGAGGGGGCCACACCGCCACCTTCGTCCTTGATGTGCTGACCCGTCGTTCTGCACTGCTCAGCGGCTTCCGCGAGCGTGCGACCCTCGACGTTGGCCACCTTGCGGGCAACCGCGTTCTCAACAAGCCCACCGTCCTCATCACCAACGAACGTTCGGCCAGCAACACCGAAATGCTCAGCGAAAGCTACCGTCATCTTGGCTTGGGCCGCGTCGTCGGTCGGCCCACCGCTGGCGCAGTGATCTGGACGTACAGCATCCGCCTGCTCGACGGTGCCAGCCTACGGCTCCCCCACCTCTCCATCGTCACCTCCGAAGGCGAAGACCTAGAGGGCCACGGACGCCCCGTAGATATCGAGGTAGCACGCCCGCTCGGCGAATGGAACCGCGGCCAAGACCGGCAGCTTGACGCGGCGGTGAGGGTGTTACTTGAAGCATAGCTGGCTCAAGGGGGAGCTTGGGACGCATTGGCGGCCCCCAAGAAATCCCGCTGGGGGCTTGGGGGCACGGCCCAATACGTTTCAAATAAGACCTCACAGG
>RSAS01000667.1 GCA_003934145.1 Candidatus Viridilinea halotolerans
AGCAGACCTGTGAGGTCTTATTTGAAACGTATTGGGGCATGGCCCCCGAAAAATCCCCCCTTCCGGCGGGGGATGGGGGGCATGGCCCCCGAAAAATCCCCCATCCCGCAACATTAGGCTTGACGCATGCGCCCCGCCAGATCAAGAATGCGTTGACCATACTCCGTGCCGGGGAAGGCCCAGCGCCCATTCAGGTCGGTGATGGTGAGGGCGACGCCACGGAGGTAGGCGGGGAGCGGGCGCAAGGCCAAGGCTTCGTCAATCAGGGCGCGTTGTGCCGGCATGCCCGTGTCCGTCGGCAGCGCGTAGGCGAGTAGCCGCCCAAGGTGGGCATTGATGCCATAGGGATCCCATGCGGCAAAACTGATCCCCTCATGCCAACGCCCGTCGCGCCAAGCCCAGTGTTGGCCGGGCGGGTTCTCGGGGGTGCCCTCCACGCTATGGCCTGTTACGCCAATACCCGCCGGATTGCGCCGTGGTCGGTCGCACCACCACGAAGTCATGCTACCGGTCTCGTGGGCGCACTGGGCTAAGGCTAAGAACCAATCCACCCCCACGGCTTCGCCAATGCGCGCATAGGCCGCTACAATCTGCGTAATATCGTAGTGGGTGTAGAGGTGCGAACGGGCCGCAAACCAGCGCACCGCCTGCGCTTGGGTGCCCGAAGCCGATGTCATCAGGTAGCCATCTGCGTTGGGCCATGGCTCTGGCGTGGGTTCCGGCGTGGGTGCCGGCGTGGGTGCCGGTACGGGTTCCAGTGTGGGTTCCGGCGTCGGCCCGCCCAGCGTCGTCACCAGCGGCAAATAGACACGATGGTGCGTCGGTTCCGCCCGTGTCAACCCGACCCGACTGGTTAGCCCTGCGGTTGCAAACGTGGCCGCGATGCGGAGAAAGGTTCGTCGTGATGGCATAGGTTTTGCCCTTTGGAATCGATTGGTATTTTCTTTTGCTGCGTGTGGGCGGCTGCACCGCCCACACGCAGCAAGGTGCGCCTTTCGGCGACGCGCCCCTATGCGCAGTAACTTTAGGGGCCTGCGGCCCCTAAAACCCCCGCCGGAAGGGGGAAATTTTTCGGGGGCCATGCCCCCGAACCCCCGCCGGCAGGCTCGCTCTAGGGGCTTACGTTACTGCGTGTGGGGCGCAGCCCTATACATTTTGGTTACACCCATATGAAACGCATCATGCACGCCAAGTTGGAATGACAAGCGGGTTGCAAGATGCGGTGTTGATTATTGGCAAGGTATTGACAAAATCTTTGCAAAGCGCTATACTCTTCATGACCGTTCGGTAAGACAGGTTTTGCACAATGAACGCAATGCAACCAGCCGAGTTCCAACCCATCACCGCGCCGACCGCTGTCAAGATTGTCGAGGCCGCTGGCCACCTCTTTCTTCAGCGCGGCTACAAGGCGGTGTCGATCAATGACATCATCAAGGCGGCTGAGGTTACCAAGCCGACGCTCTACTACTACTTCAGCGACAAAGAGGAGCTTTTTGTCCAGATGGGGTTGCGCGTGTTGGCTGAAATGAGCAGTCAGTTGCAGGCGGCCCTTCAGTTGCCTGCGGCGTTGCCGCAACGCTTGGCTGCTGTGGCGACGGTGCTGATGGACGATCGTGATAGCAATATGCGCATGATGCGCCACGAGATGATGACCCATCTGAGCGCTGCGCAGCGCACCCGTTTGGCCCAGGCCTTTTTTGTCCATATTTTTCGCCCGATTGTTGAACTGATGGAACAGGCGTTGGCTGAAGGGCTTGTCGGGCGTTACCCGGCCCCGGCGCTGGCCAAGATGTTTATGGGGCTCACTGAGTCGTTTCACGAATTTGCCCATCCGCCTGTGCAGCACGGCGAAGTGCAGCATGAAGCGCTCTTTGGGCCGTCTGACCTTGGGCATGATGCCTTGGTGGATCTTTTTTTGCACGGTGTCGGGTCGCGTGGCTAGAGGGTACGAGGGAACCAAGTTCTCGCGCGCACCCTTCCCTCAACGAAATCGAAGAACTTGGTTCTTCACCACATCACTTCTATGACAACCATGACTGAATCTTCTCCTCGTCGCGGCAGCCGCCGCCTCAATCTTGCGGTGATTACGGCGACTTTGCTCGTGCTTGCGTTGGTGGTTACGTTAGGCTATCGCAGCTTGGTGCTCTCTGGCACTGATCCGTTGGCCGATGCCGGGATTATTCCGGCGACGGCTGGCGATCTTACGCTGGGCATTAGTGCCACGGGTCAAGTGGAGCCGCGTCGCCAGGCGGAGTTGGCCTTTGCGCTCAGTGGGCGTGTTGCGGAGGTGCTGGTGGATGAAGGCGATTTTGTGGCGGCGGGCACCTCTTTGCTGCGCCTTGATGATCGTCAGCTTGTCGCCGCCCACGCTGCCGCCGCCGCCAACCTTGCCCGCGCCGAAGCCGATCTTTTGGCGGCACGCGAGGGCGCAACCCCCGAAGAGCTTGCCGAGGCGGCGGCGCAGGTGCGTGCGGCGCAGGGCAATTTGGCCCAGGCCCAAGGGAGCAACATCAGCAATGCCGAGCTTGCGGCGGCGCGGGCGGCAATCGAAGAGGCGCGGGCCAATTTGGCGCAGGTTGAGGCTGGTCCACGCTCTAATGATTTGACCCGTGTTACTTCGAACTTGGAGGAGGCGCGGGCCGAATTGGAACGCCAGCGCAGCGCCCTTTCGAGTGCCAAAGAGAATGCGCGCCAACTGGTCGAGACGCGCGCCAATGCAGTACGCAACGCCCAAAGCGTCTACAGCAGCGCCCACTGGGATCTGCAACACGTCTTGGCTAACGAAACCGACCCGCGCAGTGGGCGCGGCCTCAATAGCTTTGAGCAGCAGGATTATCAGGTGGCGTACGACCGCGCCGCGTTGGCGCTGGCTGATGCGGAGGCTGCACTGGCCCAGGCCGATAAGGATTATGCCACCGCCCGCCAGAACGAGGTCAGTGGCCTGCAGAGCGCCGAAGCGCGTGTGGCGACCGCCGATGCCGAAGTGGATCGCCTGCGCGCTGGTGCCGATGCCGATGTGTTGGCGGCAGCGCGTGCCCGTCTCGCCCGCGCCGAGGCCGACCTAGCACGCCTGACGAGTGGCGAACGGGCCGGGGCGGTTGCGGCGCAGGCGGCGAATGTCGAAGCGGCACGCGCCCGCCTGGCGCAACTTGGCACCGACCCCAGCGCCAGTAGTATCGCCCGCGCCGAGGCCAATGTTGCCCAGGCCGAAGCCCAATTGGCTCAAGCCCAAATTCAGATCGACGATGCCACTCTCGTCGCCCCCTTTGATGGCATTGTCGCCACAATCAACGTCGCCCCCGGCGAACAGGTGGCTAACCAAGCGCCCGTTACGCTGATTGATGTGAGTCGCTTCATTGTCAGAGTTACCGTGGACGAAGTGGACATCGCCCGTGTTAGCCCCGGCCAGCCGGTGGACGTTTTGATTGACGCGCTCAACACCACCCTGCCCGGCACTGTCCAGCGCCTAGAGGCGCTGCCCCAAACCGATAGCGCCGTCACTGCCTACCTCGTCGCCATTGAGATTGATCCGGGTGCGGTGGAGCTCAAGCCCGGGATGACCGCCAGTGCCACGATTATTGCTGCCCGCCGTGAAGATGTGGTGCGCATTCCTGCCAACGCTGTGCAAACTGAAGCTGACCAGACCTTCGTCAATGTGGTCGTCACCAACGCCGCCGGCGAACGCAGCATTGAGCAGCGCCTCGTCGTCCTCGGCCTGCGCGCCAATGGCTCGGTGGAGGTGATCGAGGGCCTTGCCGCCGACGAAGAGATTGTGTTGCCGTGAGGCATCCTCTCCGGTGGGGGTTTGGGGCGCAGCCTCAACGACTTTGACGTGGCCCTATCGCGCACCCTTTTCTCAAACATGACGGATGGTTCGTAGCTGCTTTACAGTTTGCCGCGCTGGGGGTGCGGGGGCTTGGCCCCCGCAAAACCCCCACCCCAGTGGTGAGGATGCGGAGGGCATAGCCCTCCGCATCCTCACCACAAACGGTAAAGTAGATCGCCGCAAGGCGAAACCTTCCCTAAAGGAAAAAATCATGACCATAGACTACGTAATGAAGCCCATTGTTCAGATCGACAACATGGTGAAAGACTTCCCGACCGGCGATGGCAGCTTTCGCGCCCTTGATGATGTGTCGGTGGAGATCAATCAGGGCGAGATGGTTGCCATTATGGGGCCGTCGGGTAGCGGCAAGAGTACGCTGATGACCCTGATTGGCCTGCTCGACAGTGCGACGAGCGGGAGCTATACCCTTGATGGCGAGGTGGTGAGCAACCTGAGTCGCTTCGAGCAGGCGCGGGTACGCAACCGTAAGTTGGGCTTTGTCTTCCAGAATTTCAACCTGCTGCCGCGCCTCACTGCGCTGCAGAATGTGGAGTTGCCGCTTGTTTATGGGCGGGTGGATTGGCGCGAACGGCGCGAACGGGCGCGTGCTGCGCTTACGTCCGTGGGCTTGGGCCACAAGGTCGACAGCCTGCCCACCACCCTCTCTGGTGGCCAGAAGCAGCGCGTGGCGATTGCGCGCGCCATTGTCCACAATCCGGCGATTATTCTCGCCGACGAGCCGACAGGGGCGCTTGATACGCGCACGGGCAACGAGATTATGGCGCTCTTCCGCGAACTCAACCGCGAACAGGGGCGCACTATCATTCTCGTCACCCATGATCCTGAGATTGGCCGCCAGATGGATCGGGTCATCGGCCTGCGCGATGGGTGCCTCGCCGAGAATATCCTGGGCGACTACTACGGTGTCCAGCCGATCACGCCCATCGAACCCCTCGCAGTCATCGAACCCCTGCGCGAGCGCGAACTCGTGCCGGTGCCGCTGCGCCGGGCTTCTTGACGCAAAGGCGCGAAGGCGCATGGTGGGTGCGGGGGCGATGCCCCCGCAGCGACCCCTTCCGGTGGGGGTGCGGGGGCATCGCCCCCGCAAAACCACCCGTCCGGCGGAGGGTGCGGGGGCTTGGCCCCCGCAAAACCACCCGTCCGGCGGGGGGGGCGGGGGCTTGGCCCCCGCAAGATTCATTATGTTGCGGGTTGGCGACGTAGTCGCCAACCCGCAACCCCAAAAAAACCATGCTCAACGAACAAATTTCCATGGCCCTCGACAGCCTCAGGGCCAACAAGTTCCGCTCACTTTTGACCATGCTCGGCATCATCATCGGTGCTGGCACGCTCGTGGCGGTGCTCTCGTTGGGCAATGCCTTGCAGAGCAGCGTCTTTGAACAGTTCATTGACCTGGGCACGCGGCGCATTGCGGTAGCGCCCGGCGACCCCAATGCCAAAGGGGCGCGTAACGTCCCCGGCTATGGTCTGCTCTCCATTCAGGACTACCGTGCGCTAGAGGCGCTCACGGCTTCGCGCCCCGATCTCTTTCGCACCATTGCGCCCGAAGTGGCGGTGAATACGGAGGTGCGAGCGGGCACGACGGCGGTGCGGGCGCTGCTCGTCGGCACGCATGAGTCTTATACGCAGGTACAGAGCGTCCCGTTGCTGGCGGGGCGCTTCCTTACGGCGAGCGACGAGGCTGCTGGGTCGCGCGTCGGCGTGGTGGGCTACCAGATCGCCCGCGACCTCTTCGGGGCCGAAGAGGAGGCGTTGCGTGCGGCGGTCGGGCGCAGCATTGAGGTCAACGGCCAGCCCCTCACCATCATTGGCGTGATTGACGAGAACGGCGGCCCCTTCAGCACCGACGGGCGCGTCTTTGCGCCGGTGAGCACGTTGCGCCTGCGGCTGGTGGGCGGGCTGGATCTGCCCGGACGCGGCCTGCAAATGAGTGGTGTCCTGATCGGCATTACCAGCGAGCAGATCATTGCGGAGGCCGAAACGGCGCTTGTGAACACCCTGCGCACCGTGCGCGACGTGCCGAGTGAGGCCATCAACGACTTTACGCTCAACACCCCCACCCAGGCGCTTAGCGTGCTGAGCGGCATCAACGGCGCGATCACCGGCTTTATCGCTCTCGTGGCGGGCATCAGCCTCGTCGTGGGCGGCATCGGCATCATGAACATCATGCTTGTCGCCGTCACCGAGCGCACCCGCGAGATCGGCGTACGCAAAGCCCTCGGCGCCAGCGACGGCGACGTATTGGGCCAATTCGTACTCGAAGCCCTCGCGCTGAGCATCGTCGGCAGCCTGATCGGCATTGCCGGGGCCATCGCCATTGTCGTGCTGATCGGCTTTGTCGCCGGCATCGCCGCGCCCATCTCGTGGCCGGCGGTAGGCATCGCGCTGCTCTTCGCCTCCCTCATCGGCATCGGCTTCGGCCTCTACCCGGCGCGGCGGGCGGCACTGTTGCAGCCGATTGAGGCGCTACGCTACGAGTGATGTGGGAGAACCACGTTCTCCCACGCCTACTTTGGGGGTGTGGGAGAACCACGTTCTCCCACGCCTACTTGCTGGTGGGTAGGTTGGTGGGAGGGCCTGGCCCTCCCACCAACCTACCCACCAAGAGAATTCAACCACTCCAGCGTGCGGCTAAACGCCTCCGCCTCACTCACGGGCGGCTGGTAGCCCAATTCGCGGGCGGCTTTGGCACCGCTAAAGTAGAAGTCGCGGCAGGTCGAGGCCACAATGTAGCGCGTGAGAGCCACTTTGCGGCTGCGCGTGAGGTACGCCCAGCCTTCGAGCAGCAGCGCCAGCGCATAGGCGACGCGGGAGGAGAGTACGCGTTGCGCTGCGGGCAGGCCCATAGCTTGCGGAAAAGCGCTGACAAAATCAAAGAAGTTGCGCGGCGGATGGTCGATAATGAAGTAGGCGCTACCCGCCACCGGCGCACCCGCCGCGAGCCGTTCAGCGGCCAAGCAGTGGGCGTAGGCCGCGTTCTCTACATAGACATGGTTGAAGCGCGCTTGGCCGTCGCCGATGCGCACCATGCGCCCCTGACGGGCCAGCGCCACCACCGCAGGCAGGCGATGGGCATCACCCGGCCCATACACTCCGGCCAAGCGCAGCGCACACGTCGCTAAACCATTGTGCCCATTGGCCGCCAAAACCTCGCGTTCAGCCAACATCTTGCTGTGGCCATAGTCATCCAAATGGCGGCGCGCATAGGACAGTCGCTCATCGCCGTTAGGGATCGGCCTACCATCAAAAACTACATCAATTGAACTAGTATAAACCAAGCGTGTCCCGGGTTGGGCGCTACAGGCAGCCAGCACATGGCGCGTTCCTGTAACATTGACCGCATGCAGCAGCGCCCTACTTCCCGCCCGCCAGTCCACGAGCGAAGCGGCATGAAAGACCGTGTGCGCCCCGGCGCAGGCGCGTTGCACCGCAGCGGGATCGCGCAAATCGCCCGCCATAAACTCGACGGGCAAGCCATCCGTAAGCGGCTTCTGGTCAAACACGCGCACGGCACAGCCCGCCGCCAACAGCGCCCGCACGAGATGCTGTCCGACGAAGCCGCTCCCGCCAATCACGAGATAGAGCTTTTGCATTGTTTTTCTTTTTTGGTTGCTTTTTGGCGGCTTCGCCGCCAAAAAGCAACCAAAATGAGGCAGTAGAGCAAAAGGAACGCTGTGGCTTTTGTCATGCTGAGCGTAGCGAAGCATCTCTCCTGGTTACGACGAGAGACCCTTCGCTGCGCTCAGGGTGACAGCGTTCCTTTTGCGCTATTGCAAAATGAGGGTTTGGATGGAGGGTGCGTCACTGCAAGCCCAACGGCCCCAACAGCCACGGCATCAGCAGGGCGGTCACGGCGCCATTGAGTCCCATTGCCAGCCCGGCGAACGCCCCCGCTTCGGGGTTGAGCTGCAGGGCGCGGGCGGTTCCCAGGCCGTGCGAGGCAAGGCCAATCGCAAAACCGCGCACACTCTGATCGCGAAAACGGCAGAGATCAAGAACCTCTTTTGCGCACAGCGCCCCGGTCATGCCGGTGAGGATCACCAGCACCGCCGTGAGCGAAGGAAGCCCCCCGATGCCCTCGGCGATGCCCATTGCAATCGGCGAGGTGATGCTCCGTGGGGCGAGCGAGCGCAGCGCTAGGTCGTTGAGGCCGACCAAGCGCCCCAAGAGCACCCCCGAGGCGATGCCGACGCACGATCCCACGACGAGCGCGGCAATGCCGGGAAGGAGTACTTGGCGCAATTTGCGTTCGGCATGGTAGAGTGGAATAGCCAGCGCCACCGTCGCCGGCCCCAGCAGAAAATGGACAAATTGCGCCCCATCGAAGTAGGTCGCATAGGGCGTGTCGGTGACCAGCAACAGCGGCACCAAGATGAGAATCGTTAGTAAGACCGGATTGAGCAGCGGCGGCGAGCCCAAACGCCGCGCCAGCAGTGTCACCGCTTGAAAGGTGCCAATCGTCGCCGCAAGCCAGAGCAGCGGCGTCTCCGCGAGGTAGACCCAGATTTGGTACATGGTTTGCTTTTCTTTTTTTCATTTCGTGTTGGCGGCTTCGCCGCCAACACGAAACGAAAAGGGTGTGACCAAAATGTGTAGCTAGGGGGTGCGGGGGAACCTGGTTCCCCCGCATCCTTCCTACACCTTTGCGCGGCGCAGCCGCAACTTCAACAGTCCTTGCATCACCGTCGCCGTTGCGAGCAGCGTCACCACGGTACTCACCACCAGGGTGAGCAACAATTGCCACCAACTCGCGGCAATCAGTTCAAAGTGGAGCATCACCCCCACTCCGGCTGGCACAAAGAGCAGTGCCAAGTTGGCCAAGAGGCCATCGGCGACGCGTTGCAAGCTGGACGGCACGCGCCCATATAACTTGAGCGCAACAAAGAGCAATAGCATACCCACCACCGGCCCCGGCAAGGGCCAGCCAAAAGCGCGCACCAGAATCTCGCCGGTGAGTTGCAAGGTGAGGAGTGCAAGAATGGCGTTGATCATCGGATCTCCTTACATATGTTCGATTACACCTACCACGGCCCCCCCTTCCGCCTCTGGGGGCCGGAACACTGGCTGGCCATCGTTGGCGTAGCGCTGGTTGGCTTGGGCGTGGCCCTCATCACTCCGCGCATGAACTCCCGTGGCCAAGCATGGCTGCGTTGGGGGTTGGCCAGTTTTGCTTTGGCCAATACCATTGCTTGGGATCTTTGGCAGCGCGCCCACGGCATCTGGGATGCCGCCTACGCCCTGCCACTGCACCTCTGCACGCTCGCCGTTATCCTGGCGGCCATTCTGCTGGCGACGCGCAGCTACCGCCTCTTCGAGTTGCTCTATTTCTGGGGCTTTGCCGGGGCGACCCAAGCGTTGCTCACGCCCGACCTGCAGGCCAATGGGTACAACTTTCCCCACTTCGTCTACCTCATCTTCTGGACATCCCATGGCATTATTCTCTGGGCGGTCGTCTTTGCCATCGCCGCGTGGCGCTACCGTCCCACTTGGCGCTCCTTTCCCCGCGTGGCGCTCATTACCAACCTGATCTTCATTCCGGTCGCGCTCGTCAACTGGCTTACCGGCGGGAACTACATGTTCCTCGCCCGCACACCTGTGTATGCCACACTGCTCGATTGGTTGGGGCCGTGGCCATGGTACATCGTCGCGTTACAACTACTGGGTTTTGTGGTGTGCGTTCTGGTTTATTTGCCCTGGGCCATTGTGGATCGGTACGGTGGCGGCGGCACCGCATGAGCGTAAGGGGCCTGCGGCCCCCGAACCCCCGCCGGACGGGGGAAGTTCTTCGGGGGCCTGCGGCCCCCGAACCCCCGCCGGACGGGGGAAGTTCTTCGGGGGCCAAGCCCCCGAACCCCCGCCGGACGGGGGAAGTTCTTCGGGGGCC
>RSAS01000034.1 GCA_003934145.1 Candidatus Viridilinea halotolerans
CTTCCCCAGTCCGCAGGGGTGTAGGGCACCGCCCTACAGATTCCAGTCACACCCTGATGAAACGAGCAGTACCCAGAAAAGCCAAACCATGACTCTCCAAGATCGAACCAAACTACAAGCCCTGCAATTGATCGCCATTCCTAACGATCCTATCTGGCGTCTTCAAGTCGATCAGTATCATGCCATGATTCGGGCGGGTATTCTCACGGAAGATGATCCGATTGAACTGTTGGAAGGATGGCTTGTCACCAAAATGCCCAAAAACCCGCGCCATCGTGTTTGCACGCAAACCACCCGTGAGCTATTAGCGCAAATGGTTCCCCCCGGTTGGTATGTGGACGATCAAGAACCGATTACCACCGAGGATAGCGAGCCAGAACCAGACATCGTGGTTGTGCGTGGGCAACGCCGTGACTATCTCGCACGCCATCCAATGGCGCAGGAGATTGCGCTGGTGGTCGAAGTGGCTGATGCTACGCTGCAACGCGATCGCACCAGCAAGAAACGCCTTTATGCACGCGCAGGTATTCAGGTCTATTGGATTATGAACTTGGTGGATCGCCAAGTGGAGGTCTATACCAAACCAGTAACTCATTTGGGGATTGCAGATTACGCCGAACAGCGCATCTTCTTGCTCCAAGATCAGCTTGAGGTAGTGCTGCATGAACGGGTATTGGGCGTACTGCCTGTGGCTGAGCTCTTGTTTTAGTTAGGGGTGATTCCGCAGAGCGCAGATAGGCGCTTGGGATGCCCCGTAATGGCCCTCACCCCCCTACCCCCTCTCCCACGTTGTGGGAGAGGGGGCGAAGATGTCGAGATTCTTGGTGTTGCAATGCGGTTCTTACAAGATACTGCTGGTTTATGCATGCGCGCTCCCAGGGGAATAAACCAGCAGTATCTTAAGGCGCTTTTACTGTGTCGGTGCGCTGCCGTTCACCCATGTCGGGGTGTTGGGCGTTGCGCCGAGCGTCAGGCTGAGGCCGTTGCCGGAACGATCGGCGGCGGTGGTGCCGCTGCCTTCGTTAAAACTGAAGAGGGCGAGCGTGGTGGCGTCGGGGGTGAAGGCGGCGCTTGGTGGGATGAAATTGTTCGTGTAGCGCACGCCGCTCGAAAGGCGCAGTTCGTCCAGTTGGCCGTTGAAGAAGCCGTAGGGGTTCAGGCCGCCGACGAAGAGACCGGTGCCCGCGGTGATGCCGCCCACGGTGACCTGCGGCCCGGCAACGCCATTCACAAAGATCCGGGCGCTGTTGCTGCTGGCGTTGTAGCTTAGGGCGACATGGCTCCAGTTGTTGCTACTCAGTGCCGTGGGGTATTGCACCATCTGCCAACTGTTGGCGCTGTTGAGCATCCACCAGGTTATCTGGCCGTCGTTGAGCTCCAGCGACCAGCCGCTGTCTGCGCCGGTGGCGACGAGAACCGCATTCTGCCCGACGGCGGCGGGGCGCACCCAGAGTTCGATTGTCTGGCTGCCGTTGAGCCCTGGCACGGCACTGCCCGTCAGTTGGTCGTTACCGTCGAAGCTTAGGGCGAAGTTGCTCCCCGGCACTGGTGTATTGGTCGGTGCAGCGGTGTTGGTCGCCGTGGGCGGCACGGGCGTACTGGTCGCCGTCGGCGACGGGCCGACGGTGCTGGTGGCCGCTGGCGTTGCACTCGCAACCGGCGTGCTCGTCGCGCTCGGCGTGGCCCCGTCACTCGGGGCGCTTGAGGTGATCCAGGTGGCGGCGTTGGGCGCTGCGCCGAGCGTCAGGCTCAGGCCGTTGCCGGAACGATCGGCGGCGGTGGTGCCGCTGCCTTCGTTGAGGCTGAAGAGGGCGAGCGTGGTGGCGTCAGGGGTGAAGGCGGCGCTCGGTGGCGTGAAGTTGCTGCTGTAGCGCACGCCGCTCGAAAGACGCAGTTCATCAAGTTGGCCGTTGAAGAAGCCGTAGGGGTTTAGCCCGCCGACAAAGAGGCTGGGGCCGACGGTGATGCCGCCTACGGTGCCCTGCGGCCCGGCAACGCCATTGACGAAGATCCGAGCGCTGTTGGTGCTGGCGTTGTAGCTTAGGGCAACATGGCTCCAGGTGGTGCTACTCAGCGCCGTGGGGTATTGCACCATCTGCCAACTGTTGGCGCTGTTGAGCATCCACCAGGTGACCTGGCCGCCATTGAGCTCCAGCGACCAGCCGTTGCTTGCGCCGGTGGCGACGATGACGCCATCCTGCCCAACAGCGGCGGGGCGCACCCAGAGCTCAATGGTCTGGCTGCCGTTGAGCCCCGGCACGGCACTGCCGGTGAGTTGGTCGTTGCCGTCAAAGCTTAGGGCGAAGTTGCTCCCCGGCACGGGCGTATTGGTCGGTGCGGCGGTGTTGGTAGCCGTGGCTGGCACGGCGGTGTTGGTGGCCGTGGCTGGCACGGCGGTGTTGGTGGCCGTAGGCGACGGGCCAGGGGTGTTGCTGGCGGTGGGGGTGTTGGTGGGGCCGTTTTGGGCTGGTAGTTCTAGGGCGCCATAGGCCACCACTTCGCGTTGGTTGAAGAGTTGCACGAATACGTTACTGTTCGCCGGAACGTCGCCCGTGATGCGCAGCGTGATGCTCTTTGCGCCTGCGGGTGCGCCGTTGGGCAGGCGCACCACGATGGCACCACGGGCGCTGCCGCCCGCTGCCGCATCGGTGACCGCCGCCGGATCGGCGCTGAGCAGCGCGCCGCTGCCGAAACCGCTGCTGGCCTCGGCGCTGACGTTGGCGAAGGGGATGCTGGCAGGCAGCGTTACGAGTACGCTGCCCCCGTTCGGCACGGCAGCGCTGCTGAAGTTCAAGGTGTAAAGCGTCTCTGTCACCGTCACGCTGCGATCGTTTAGCGGCGCGCCGGGTGTCATCGCTGCCAGCGCGAAGCGCGTCGAGTTGGGGCGTGTGCTGGTGGTGTAGTAGAGCCGATAGCCGGTGTCTTCCTTCAGGGCGCGCACCGCCCAGACCTCATCGGGCGCTCCGGCGACAATCGTGTCGTCGGGACCGCGCCAGACGGGCGTGTTGGGCGTGGCGCGTGTCCAGTTGATGCCGTCGGTCGAGACCATGTAGCCAGTGGTGTACCCGGCGCTGTAGCCACTGGCTTCGTACCACATACGGAAAATCGCGCCATCTTTGATCACCGTTGGCACGCCGAGGTTGTTATCGTCGAAAGTACCAAAGGGGCCGGGCGTCGTGACTGAGCCATCGGCATTGGTGGCTACCCGTGTCCAGGTGATGCCGTCGGGCGAGAGCGCCAAGCCGATGCGGAAGGTGTAGGCCGGGCTGGTGCTAACCCCTTCGTACCACATGCGATAACACGCGCCGCTGGTGCGTCCATTTTCGCAGGGCAATGTTGCGCTGGCCTGATCGAGAATCACACTCGGCGCAACGATGTAGGTGGCATCAAATTGACCCGCAATGCCGGAATGGCGCAGCACGGCATTGCCAACCTCTGGCCCGGGGATGCGTGTCCAATTGATGCCATCGAGCGACTCGGCCAAGCCGATGCCCGCAATGGTACTGGGGTCGCTGAAGCCGGTATACCACATGCGGTAGGTCGCACCCACGCGGATGATATTCATCGTCGAGACGCCGTCGCGGTCGAAGCTACCGGCTACCCCGGAGGCACCAAAGACCGCGCCGCCGCTGAGTGGGCCGCTGGCGCGCTGCCAATCGGTGCCATCGGGCGAGAGCGCCAAGCCGATGCTCCGCTCGTAGAAGGGGGCCGGCCCGGTGCCGACGTACCACATGCGGTAACAGACGCCACTGGTGCGTCCATTCTCGCAGGGGCGAGCGGCGCTCGCCTCATCACGCAGCACTTGGGGCGGGAAGATTTCGGTAACATCAAAACTGGTGGCATTGCCGCCACAATTATCGTTGGCCCGCCCAAAGACTGCGCCACCCAAGTTGCTACACGGCCCTGCTACCTGCTGCCACGGCTGCGCATTGGCCTCCGGCGCAGGCGTGGGCGTGCTAGTGGGCAACGGCGTATTGGTAGGCAACGCTGTCGCGCTCGCGGTGGGCGTGTTCGTCGCGGTGGGCGTAATCGTCGCCGTCGCCGTGATGCTCGCGGTGGGCGTGTTCGTCGCTGCGGGCGTAATCGTCGCCGTCGCCGTGATGCTCGCGGTGGGCGTGTTCGTCGCCGTCGCCGTGTTGGTCGGCAGATCCGTCGGCGTGGCGGTGCTGGTGGGCAGCGCCGTCGCGGTGGGTGTTGCGGTTGCCACAGGCGGCTCGCCGATGAACAAGGGCAGGCTGCCGCGTTCTAGCACCTCACGGCTATCGAAACTCTGGATGAAGAGATTGTCAGCCACGTAGGGCTCGCCTGCCAGACTAAAGCTGATGCTCTTGGCGCCGGGCGCGGCCCCGTCGGGCAAACGGACGACCAACGCTCCACGGCTCACGCCGCCCGCCGCGCCGTCGCTGAGCGCCGTCGCATCAGCCACGAGCGTCGCATTGGCCCCAAAGCCACTCAGCGCCCCCGGCGTGAGTGCCGCGAAGGGCAACGCAGCGGGCAGATTCACCAACACATAGCCCCCCGCCGGAATGGGCGTTGCCGTGGTGAAACTCAGCGTATAGTTGGCACCATCCCGACTCAGCACAAGATCGCCCAGCGGCGTTCCGGGGGTCACACTCGCCAGACTCACGCGCTGCGAATTCTCGCGGATGGCGGTGTTGTACCACATGCGGTAGGTCAAGCCCTCTTTAATCACAAAGGGCGACCAGACATAATCGGGCGCGAGGGTGCCGGGATCATCGCTCCCGCTCCAGACGGCACTGTTGGGCACGGGGCGCACCCAGTTGAGGCCGTCGGTCGAAACGACATGGCCAATGCGGTGAACACCAGCGCTATCCTGGGCGTTGTACCACATGCGGAAGAGGGCGCCATCTTTGATCACCGCCGCGACAGCCGCATTTTGGCCATCAAACGTACCCACTGGCCCTTGGCCAATCACGGCGCCACCCGTGCCCGTGCCCGCCACCCGCGTCCAATTGAGGCCATCGGGCGAAAGGGCGTAGCCAATGTAGAAGGCATTGCTACTATTAATACCCTGGTACCACATGCGGTAGCAGGTGCCGCTGGCACGCCCATTTTCACAGGGCGCAGCGGCGCTTGCGCCATCCTGCAGCACCCGTGCAGCGGCGATGATACTCTGATCAAAACTGCCGACGACCCCAGAAGGGCGCAGCACCGCCCCGGCGGCCAGTGGGCCAGCGAGGCGTGTCCACGTAACGCCATCGTTCGAGGTCGCTGTGCCAATGCTAAAGGCCGCCCCATCGCCGCCGGTGTACCACATCTGGTAGCCAGTGGCGGTACGGATCACACTGGGAAAAGAGACATTGGCGCTATCGAAATTGCCAACGGGGCCAAAGCCCAAGACGCTGCCTGCGGCGTTCGTGCCCACCACGCGCGCCCAACTCACGCCATCGGGCGAAAGCGCCAGACCAATGCGGCGTGCGCCATTCGCATCAAAACCGGTGTACCACTTGCGGTAACAGGTGCCACTGGTACGCCCATTCTCGCAGGGCGCACTCGGGCTTGCCGCGTCCACAAGCAGCGCGTGGCCATAGACTTGGGCCGTATCAAAGGATGTGCCGCTGCCGCCGCAGTCATCACCGGCGCGGGCAAAGACGGCCCCTTGCAGCGCCGGGGGGCAAACCCCGGGCACATGCGTCCACGGCTGACGATTGGGCACCGTCGCCACCGCCTGGTTCGCCGTCACCAACCCCAACAGCCCAACGAGCAAGCCAACCATGCCTAACAACCAAAAACGCCACCTGTGACGTGGTATCATCGTCTCTTCCTAGCCTGTGAACTACCTTAAAAACCAAAAACTAAGGGTGCGCGGGGAAAGGGCGCACCACAGGCTTGGATGTGCTACATGGGGGATGATGTTGCCTGTAAATTACGTAGACATATGCTACATGGGGGGGGTAACAGGTCGCTAAATTGTCAGATATACGACGTGAACCGTTTGTTACGGGGCATTGCTGGCAAATGAATTTTATGCTCCACGGAAGGGGTATGGTGCCGCCGTGTTCGCATCTTTGGCTGCACGCCAAACGGTAAAGCGCTCAAAAACAAACGGGCACAACGCCATGAGCGGCGGCACCTCACCACGAGTGCATAAAGTTGCCTCCGCCCCCGGGCCGCGTGGCGGCTTGGCGGCGGCATTCACGCAACTGCGAGCCTTCAGCGCTCGCTTCGCGGGTCATGAGCTGGCGCACCACCGCCACCAAATCGTCCGAGTCGACGGGACGGGTGAGGAAGGCATCTACTCCGAGGCCCGTGGCTCGCGTTGCATCAGAATCACGACCACTCGCGGTAATCATCACAATCGGCAGGGTGCAGAGTTGCCCGTCGGCGCGCAGTTGCTGCACCAGATCGAGGCCATTGAGCCGCGGCATGCGCAGGTCGGTGACGACAATATCAACCGGAACGTCGCGCAGTGTACTCAGGGCGTGCATACCATCGGAAGCAATGATCACCGCGAAGCCGCTCTGTTCTAGCACAAACTCCAACAGACGATTGTTGGGCGCGTAATCATCAACGACGAGTACGGTAGGCATAGGTAACCTGCTTCTTTACAACTCATTGCGCTTGATCACAATGAGGGTCTGATCATCATCCTGCGCCCGCCCCTGGCCAAAGTGATCCAGCGCGTCAAACATGCCCTTAACAATGCCCTCTGCCGCATACTTGCGTAGTGTGTGGATCAGCTCCATGAGGCGCTCAAGCCCGAAATTCTCATCGGCACCATTGCGCATGTCGGAAAAGCCATCGGTTGCAACCACTAAGACATCGCCCGGGCGCAAGATGAGGCGCTGGTTGCGACTGTAGTTAATGGCGAGGATGCCAATGGCCGTGCCGTCAGCCCGGAGCAAAACCGGTTCGCCCTCACTAGGTTGATAAATAACCGGCGAGTGACCAGCATTCGCATAGGTGATGGTGTGGCTGGTAGCGTCATACTGGCCAATAAAAGCGGTTGCGAAGACGCCAACCCGCGTAAAATCATTGTAGAGATCCTCGTTCGATTGGCGCATGACCGATTCGGGGGTTGGGTAGGGCATAAAGCGCGCCTTACTATGAATTGCCGAACGGGTCATGGTCATGAGCAGCGCAGCCGAAAGCCCTTTCCCCGTCACATCGCCGGTGACAAACATGAAAGGCCGACCCTCTTGAATGATGAAGTCGTAGAAATCGCCCCCAACTTCATACGCTGGCCGTGACGTGGCGCAGATGTCGATGCCTGCAATGTGGGGCAGGTTACGCGGCAGAAGATCGAGTTGGACGCGCCGAGCGAGATCCATTTCTGTGCGCAGTTTCGCCTGATCAACCATTTCTTTGTAGAGCAGGGTGCGCTCAATCTGGACACTGGCTTGATCAGCGATAGCGCGCACGAGCCGCTTATCGGGCGATGTAAACTCGTTTGTAGTAGAAGCAAGTCCCATACCAGCAAGATATGCGCCGCGCACCTTGATCGGGAGGTGCAACATGTAGCCTGTTGCGCCGCTGGTATCAAACGCGACATCGCTCAGATACATCTCTTGTTCCTGTATCTGGGCTTGCCAGAAGATCTGCCAGAGCAGTTCGGCACCTAACGTAGCGGTTGGCAACTGCACAAAGAACGCACTCTGTGCATCTACCGGCACATACATCGCATAGCCCAGTTCGGCTTTCAGCATGCGCAACGCTTCATACAATACGGCGCGTAATGTCTCCTCGACCGTTAGGTGGTCGCGCATCGTCTGGGTGAGCCGGTAGAGCGCTACCTGCTGATCTTGGCTCGTCACCAACTCAGCGGTCATCTGTTGCAACTCACGCTCTAGTTGCAACACATAGGCAAGGATCTCAGCATCGGCGCGCAGACGCTGCTCGTAGTGCAACCCACTGAGTCCTGCCACGCGCAACTCACCCATCTCCTCGTCATCGAGCAAAATGGGCACACAGAGACTTGGCCGCACCAGCAGGTGCCCTGCAGGCCAATAGGCCAACAGGTGCCCATCCTGACTTACGCCGAACGCCATTGCCCCAAGTGCCAGCCATGCATCGGCCAGCGCTTTGAAGCGCGCATATTGGGAACTGAGTAGTGCGACTAGCATGAAGCTCTTGTTACTCAGACAGCATACTACGAATTTGTAAGCGCCTGCATTGCCTCTTCTTCATCTGGGTAGATCGAGAAGGCCTTGTCCAAGCGCGTCAGTTCAAAAATCATATAGACCGGACGGCGCATTCCACACAGCAAGAGCGTTCCTTTGTACTGCTGGCAACGTTTCATGGCCTGCACCAACGTCGCTAGTGCGGTCGAATCGACAAACGTCGTGCCGGCAAGGTTCACCAAGACTCGCGCGCCAGGTATGGTGGTCGCCTGTTCGAGCCAAGCCGCCACTGGCGGAACCGTATTCGTATCAAAGCGCCCACCGAGCTCAAGAATATTGACATCACCGCTCAGGCGCGTTGTCATCTCCATAGTTAATGCCTCTCTAGTAGGGCAAAAGAACAGATCAACAGAAGAATGAGTGCGTCGTGCTGCTACGGAGTTTCGTCTAAGCCTGTTATACCATAGGAGTGTAACCACCCGGCGGAGGGTATGGAACAACACATCAATGTGCGCAAAAAAGGGTCAAGGACTTTCACGTAGGGCCGAAGCATTAAGCGGCCCTTGGACGGCGCTAAAGCGCCTATTACAAGCAAGTACAAGCAAGCGGGTTTTGGGGCATGGCCCCCATACGCATTAACTTAAGCCTTTGGTGGGCCTTTCGGCGGGGGTTCGGGGGCATGGCCCCCGAAAAAGCGCCCCCTTTCGGCGGGGTTCGGGGGCATGGCTCCCGAAAAAGCGCCCCCTTCCGGCGGGGGTTCGGGGGCATGGCCCCCGAAAAAGCGCCCCCTTCCGGCGGGGGTTCGGGGGCATGGCTCCCGAAAAAGCGCCCCCTTCCGGCGGGGGTTCGGGGGCATGGCCCCCGAAAAAGCGCCCCCTTCCGGCGGGGGTTCGGGGGCTTGGCCCCCGAAAAAATCCTACCGGCGGGGTTTAAGGGGCCGCAGGCCCCTTACGTTCGCGCATGGGGCGCAGCCCCCTTTACCGCCTCATGATAGAGGAAAAAAATGACAATTTGGTGAATCAAACCGACCGCCAGATGAATAACTGTCATCTTATCGCGTTAAAGGGCCGTCTGCACAGTGCAGACGGCCCTTTATGCCTGAAGCCCGAGCTACTTCGCCCTGAGAGGGGGGAAAAGGGGGGAGTTTGGGGGAAGGTGACACCTGACCCATTGCATGGGAACGACAATGTAAGGCATTGCCGCAGTGACACCAAGGTTCAAGAGGAAATGGCACTCCAGGTTGTAATCCTGGCTGTGCAGGTGTGGCCCCCAAGCAAAACGAGCGCCTTGTTTGGGGTATTGGTACGGTCAGGAAGGCTCATAACCGCTGGCTTCGCAATGCAGTATAATCCCACTTTCTTGTTTTGTCGAGAAAAAAACCATAATTTTTGGTTAGGGTATCTTCACCCTTTTTGTTGCGCGTTGACGGCGAAGCCGTCAACGCACAACAAAGAGGGTGTGATTGCAATGTGTGGGGCCTGCGGCCCCTAAAACCCCACCGGATGGTATACTGCATGCGTGACGCGCCTCATCTCCTTGGCGGGCATGTCGGCGGGGGTTCGGGCTTGCCCTGAGCCTAGTCGAAGGGGCATGGCCCCCGAAAAATTTCCCTTTCCAGCCGGGTTTTAGGGGCCGCAGGC
>RSAS01000243.1:0-1278 GCA_003934145.1 Candidatus Viridilinea halotolerans
GAGGCGCGAGGCGCGAGGCGCGAGGCGCGAGGTGAAATGCGGGAGGTGGCTGGAATCGCTAGATCAGGCACCGAGCGCGGGCGATGATCTCTTGGCGTTCGGCCTTCCACTTGCGGGTGGCGGGCTCGGAATGGACAACGCTGCCGTTCTTGCGGATTTCGTGGCGGGGATTGCTGGGGGTGAGGACGGCGACGCACTCGATGCAACCCCACGAGTCGTCTTCCCAGAAGATGACGGCGTTGCCCGACCGCCGACAACCGTACTTGTCCTTCGCCGCGAAGCGGGCGCTCTGGTAATCTGCCTCCTCTCGCTGATTCAGGGAAACCACCGGCTTCCGCTGCGCTGGGCTGGAGCGGGGGGCGCGCGCACGCGGTGGCGCTGGGGTGGCTGGGGCTGGCGCAGACGCCGCAGCGGGCGTTGCGGCGGGCGTTGGGGCTGGGGCTGGGGCGGGCGTTGCGGCGGGCGTTGGGGCTGGGGCCGGGGCCGGGGCGGGGGCCGGAGCCGTGTGGATCGGTGGCGGAGGGGACGAGGTGGCGTCTATCGGGCGGTGGGCCGCGGCTTGGCGCGCCGCATGATGCCGCGCCTCGGGCGTAGCGTGCGCCGCTGCCTGGGCCGCTTGCTTCATCGCGGCAAACCACGCATGGGGATCAGCGTGCAAGCCAGGGGCAGCAACGGCGATCGCGGGGCGCTCTTTCCGTAACGTGAACTGTTCGTACTCAGCATTGATGATCTGCATCGTCTTGCCATCGTCGCGGGCAACGTCGGGGTGGTACTGGCGGGCGAGTTGACGGTAGTGCTGCTTGGCTTCGTCCAGGCTAAGGTGGTCGTCGAAGAACGGCATCATAGAGGCTCCCGTGCAGACCACGAGGCAGGCCACACGGCCTGCCTCGTGGTTCGTGGTGAGTGAACGTCACGAGGCGGGCCGTGTGGCCCGCCTCGTGCTCCTCCTCGCGGTCGTGGTCGCGGTGGCGGCCTATGCCGCAGCACACGCCGTCTCCGTCGGGCGCCGCCACGCGGCGCGCTCGATGAGCATCTGGCGCTCCTGCCGCCAGTTGCGGGTGGCCTTGACCTGCTCAATGGTCTCCCCGTTGTGGCGCAGGTCGTAGCGGAACTCGCGGCCCTGCACCATCACCACTGCCAGATCGCCATCGGCCCACACCAGGGTCTCATCGTCGGGGCGGTTCGGGCCACGCGGACGAGCGGGGGCGGTGGGTTCAACCGGCGCGGTGGGTTCAACCGGCGCGGTGGGTTCAACCGGCGCGGTGGGTTCAACCGGCG
>RSAS01000243.1:1378-9719 GCA_003934145.1 Candidatus Viridilinea halotolerans
CGGTGAGCTCGGCCCGCAGCGCGGCGAAGTCTGCCGCCGCCTGCGCGCGGCGCGTCCCGGTGTAGCGCGTGGTGCTCACACCAACGCCATCCTCGTACCGCTGGATGTAGGTGGTCTTGGCAGTCTCAAGCAACTTGACGCAGACATCGCGGCCTGTCGCGTCGTAGCCCGTCACGACGTCGGCGTTCAGGATCGTGGTCACGGAGATGGTCTTGTAGGCAGCCATTGGAGAACTCCTTCGTGAGATCGTGTGTTTGAGAGCGCAGGGTGCCGGCGGGGGGCGGAACGTGTTGGGGTACATCGTCGCGGCGTTGGTTCATCGGATACGCGGGGAGCGCAAGGCGGTAGGAGCATCGGTTTTCCTACTGAGAGTATACCAGAAAACAGAGCCGTTGTCAAATAAAAAATCGCATTAGAATGCGCTATACCGCTGCTAGACAGCTCTCGGTATCCCGTTTCTGTCCCCGATAGCGGGGGGATACGGGATACCGGTATGTCGTTTCAAGGATTGAAAGACGGAGTGAAAAAAGAGAGGTATTTTTCGTGATATTCCGGTATGCTCACCATACTTGCGCACTGCCTTGGCCTCATCTGGCCGCCGCCACGCGGGGGGAGTGGCGAGCCACAAAAGAACCCCACGCCGTCACGTTACCAGATGGTGACGTGACGGCGTGGGGTGGCGACCGAGAGAGCGTATGGCGATGGCCTGAGTGCCACCTACGCCCTACTCCATCTGCAAACGGCGGCGGATCTCGGCGCTCAGGAGCGCTTGGCCAGCGCCTACATGAGCGCAGAGGGTGTTAAACCACGGGACGAACTGGGCGGCGGGGACGGATTGATCGTACTCGCCGACCTTGATCAGGTACGTACTCACAGGGGCCGTTGCAGGGGCGACCGGATTGGGCGGGGGCATGCCTGCTGCCTGCGCTGCCTCGGCCTGGGCCGCACGCACGTCAGCGACTACGGCGGCGGTAATCGGGTCGTCTTCCACCACGCGGGACAGGATGATGGGTGCGGCTGTGGGGGCATCTGCTGACGTAGGAGGCGCAGCATGGGCCTCGTCGGGAGGGGGGGCGTGGGCTTCCTGCGGTGCCTGCGTCGTCGCCGGTGCAGGGGTGTTGTCTGCGGCCTCCTCGGTGGTGTGACCAGCGCCGAGGGCGGGGGCTGCCGCTGCCGTGGTGTGAGGGGCATCCTGGATGTCGGTCTCTACGGGGGCCGTCGCGTGCTCTTGGGAAGGGGTGTCCTCGGTATGCGTGGGAGCCAGCACATGCGTGGCGATTGGAGGCGGCGCGGGCGCACGGCGATACGCGTCTGCCTCGCCCGCCTCGTCATCCTCCTCCGCCTCGTCATCCTCCTCCGCCTCGTTATCCTCGCCCGCCTTGCCTGCCTCGCCCGCTTCGTCCTCTTCCTCCGCCTCGTCGTCATCCTCCATCTCCCCCACCTCTTCGCCATCCTCCGCCTCCCACAGATCCTCATTCTCGTCCGCCGCAGTGGGCGCGGGCGACAACTGGGCCGGACTGGTGGGCGCGGTCGGGGTGGCGTCGGAGGTGCGGGTGGTGCTGCGAAACGCGAGCACCCAATCGTCGAGCGAGGCTTGGAGGTGCGCGTTGGATGTCGTGACGAGGCGCATCGTCTGCTGGAGGCGTTCCGCATCGGTGATGGCCCCGTCGCCGACGCGGTCGAAGAAGGCCAGCACAATACGCTCGGTCGCCTCGTCGCAGTCAATGTAGGTCACCGGGACACGGGGCTGATTTTCTGCAATTGACAGCTCAACCCGCAAGTGGCCATTGACGATACGCCCGCTACGAACGTTCACGATGATGTCCCCGACGTGGCCGAGTTCGTCCAACGAGGCGGTGGTCACTTGGCGCTGGTTCATCGCGTGGATGCGGAAGTTGTGGGTTTGCGGACGGAGATCAAGTGGGTCTACCTCCGCTCGATGGCTGATCAGGTTCTGCCAGTGCATTCCGGGATTCCTTTCTGGGTGGGGCGATTTCAAGCGGGCCTTGGGCGGTGTCCTCGCAGGCGTTGCAGGCATCAGAGCAACCCCAGGCGGCGCAAGATCTCGTGGTTAATCGTTGGCTTGCGGCTGAAATGGGCCTCGCGCAGCAGGGCGCGCCACTGCACGTAGTCGGCCCAACTGACCACGAAGGAGAGTGGGCCGATGGTGATCTCCACCCACTCGATAATCTCGCGTGGCTTGGGTGTGTACTTGAGGCCTTCGATGGCGTTGGCGAAGGCGCGAGCCATTGTTGCAATCTCCTCCTGATCCGTCTCAATGCTGTTGAGGATCACCTCAAGGTTGACCGGATCGATACGAGCGAGATCGGTGGTGCGCTTGAGGTACAGCAACGCCTTGCGTTCTTCCTCTTCGTTCAGATCCACGTAGTCCACCGGCACTTGAGGGATGCCCACGCGCCGGGCGAGGCTGACACGCATGTGGCCGTCAATAATGCGCCCGGTCTGCACCGAGACGAGAATGGGCGCGGCCCAGCCCACCGTGCGCAGCAGGGTGAGCATCTGTTCCTCCTGCTCAGGCGGGTGGATGACGAGGTTATCGGGGTGTGCGAGCAGGGTATCGGGGGCGACGTGGGCGGAACGCACGACGCGGGAAGTCCAGGTTCGAGCCATGGTTCATGTCCTTTCTTGGCTGTCCAGCGGGGATGGGCTGGCGGCAACGGCCCCCCACCCACGGGCATGCTGGGGATGGGGGGGATGGCACGATGCCGGTACTGGCTGCGGCGCGCAGAAAGGCCGCGACCAGCATGGGGTCAAACTGATGCCCAGCGTGTGCGGCGATGAAGGCCAGCGCATCGGGCGGGTTCCAGCGGGGGCGGTTGAGGGTGGGGGTGGTGAGGTTGTCGTAGGTGTTAGCCACGGCGAGGATGCGTCCACTGAGCGGGATTGTTCGGCCACGCAGGCCCAAGGGGTAGCCGCTGCCGTCCCAACGTTCGTGATGGCTCAGGACACCGGACACGCCGGGCCAGAGGTCGGCGTAGGCGAGCATGGCGTAACTTCCAAGGAGAGGATGCGCGTGGCGGGCCTGCTGCACTGCAGGGGTAGGCGGGTGTTGGGGGTGGCACCACGCGACGGGGATGGCGAGCTTGCCGATGTCGTGGAGCAACCCGGCCCAGGCCAGCGCGAGCAGGCCGTTGCCGGAGAAGCCAACCCAGCGGGCGAAACGCACCGCGAGCGCCCCGACGCGGTAGGCGTGGGCTTCTGAGCCCGCAAGGTGGGCGTCGAGCGCGGTGAGGCGCAGCGCCACCCACTGGTTGAGGTGTGGTGGCGCTGCTACGGGGGCGCGTGCTGGGGGGGAGTGCGGGTGGTTACTCATGGGGGTGCTGCTCAAGGCGGGCAATGTAGGCATCCAATTCCTCGTCGGTCATCTCGTCGAGGGGCTTGGGCGGGGGAAGGGTGCGAACGTGTTCCGTGGCTTCGCCGAGTTCGAGCCGTTCGGCGCGCATCCCTTCGACCATCATGTGGCGTGCGTCGCCGAGCATGTCGCGGGCCCCGTCTTCGCCCAATTCGGCAATCTTGGCCCGGGCGAGAATGGTTAAGCCCGCCTCTTGAAGGAGTTGGGCGTTGCGAAGACGGCGTCGGGCGAGGTTGGCCGCTTCCTTGTGGGCGGCGCTACGGGCGGCACGCATCTCTTCGTCGTGGAGGTCGCGGCAGCGGCGTTGCCAGCCAAAGTGGGCCGACCAGCGTTCGAGTGAGGCGAGGCGGAACGTGCCGCCGTCGGCCAGTTTGCGCAGCGAGCGCTGGGGGCCGAGGGCGTAGTAGGCGTGGAAGGCCTCTGCGACGCGCACAGGCATCGCGTCGCCATTCGCCGTGAGGTCGTACTCAAGTGCTTCGGGTAGGGCATCATCATTCATCGGGGTGACCTCTCGTGATGCGGGGGAGATGGGCGGCGGGGCGGCGGGGAGCGGTAAAGCGGTAAAGCGGGAGAGCGGTAAAGCGGTAAAGCGGTAAAGCGGGAGAGCGGTAAAGCGGTAAAGCGGGAGAGCGGTAAAGCGGGAGAGCGGTAAAGCGGTAAAGCGGTAAAGCGGTAAAGCGGGAGAGCGGGAGAGCGGTAAAGCGGTAAAGCGGGCTATCGGGCTATCGGGCTATCGGGCTATCGGCTATCGGCTATCGGCTATCGGCTATCGGGCTATCGGCTATCGGGCTATCGGGCTATCGGGCTATCGGCTATTCATCGTCAAAGGGGAAATAGAGCGTTTCGCGTTCGAGGTCGTCACCGTATTCGGCTTGTTCGCGCTGATACCAGACCGAGGTTTCGCGGGTGAGCCACTCGTTGTACTTGCCAAGGCCCATCTGGCTTACGCGTTGCACCTCTTCGCGAGCCTCGCGGTAGAGCCGATCGCGGTTGGCGGCGTGGTTTTCGGCGATGCGGTTCTCTACGAGGAGGTTGGTGAGGTCGAGTTCTTGGCGGATGGACGGTTTGACGGCCATTGCTCGTGCCCGTCCTGCCGATGCGCGACGGGCGCGAGCGAGTTCGCGGTCGAGGATGTCGTGGCCGTATTGGGTGCCGTACTCTGCCCACGTCTCGGCTTGGAGTGCGGCCCGTCGGCTGAGGGTCGCGGCGTCGGCGGTGGGTTCCTGGAAGAGCAATTCCTCGCTGAGCAGCCGATGGAGTTCTTCCTTCTCCCCTTCGGCAGGGGGCGGGCTGCCCCGCCCGGTCGTGGCGCGTATGGCGCTGTTGATCGTGCTCGCCCCACTTGTTGGCACCTGCCCGCCATGTTTGGCGATCAGGTCATGCTTCTCTTGCCGCCACGCCCGCGTTGCCCGTATTGCTTCGACCAACTCCCCGTTGCGCCACACCTCGAACATCGGCTCCTTGCCGTCGCGCACGTAGATGCTCGTCGTGCCGTCGCCGCTCGTATGCACCGGCGGCACCGTTGGCGGCTGGGGCCGTGGAGCGCTGCCAGGCGCGCCTGCGGCGGGTGTTCCTGCCTGCTCCGCTATGGCGTGGCGCTGCTCGCTGGCTAACTCCGAGACGACGGTGGCCCCGCCGCCGGTGGTGAAACGCCCGTGGCCGTCGTGGTACGGATTGCCGCGTCGAGTCATGGCTGCGCTCCCCCGTCTCGCTCACGTTCACGGGCAACCGCCACCCGCCACGCGTCCAGCACCTCCGCCTCGCGCTGCACCGAGCGCCCGTGGGGCCACATCAGGTCAAACTCGAAAGCAAGCGCCGCTGCCGCCTCCGTATCGGCAAGTTCCACCTCTTTCAGCCCAGAGAGCAGGAAGCAGGAGGGCATGCCGACCGGATCCCACACCCGATGGTTTGGGCCGAGGTAGTGCTGGCCCAAGGCGTGGCATTGGGTTTTGGTGTGGTACTTCTGATAAAACCAATGGCCCTTGAGGAGTTTGCCGGAGTAGCCCTCTGCGTCGAGAAAGACCACGCCACTCTCTTGGGTATCGGCGGTGGTGCCGAGCATGATGCTGACCCCTTCGCGGCTGCGCCCCGAGGCGTAGATGCGGCCACCGGGCTTGCAGAAGGCGTTGAGGCAGCCCATCACCGCCTGCTCTGCGGCAATGCTGTCGGTGGAATTGAGCACAAACTCGCAGATGACGGTATCGAAGCGGCCATGCTCGCGTAAGGTGGCGATCAGTGAGTCGATCATCTGGTGGGTGGCACGAGTGTTGAGTCGGTCGCCGATGCGGTAGTAGAACTCGATGCCCCAGATGCGCACCCCTTGGGCTTGGAGCAGGCGCACGTAGTCGCCTTGGCCGCAGCCGAAATCCAGGATGCGCTCACCGTCACGGAAATTGGGGATGTACACGCGGTCGTAATTGGGGGCACGCACCCCGCGTGGTGCCCCGTCTTGGTCTGTTCGCACTCGGTACATCTGGGCAAACGTCTGGGCGTAGGTGGTCTTGGGCAGGTGGTCGTAGGAGAAGGTGCCGTACTGTTTGCCGAAAATGGCGCGCACGCGCATGGCCTCTTGGTCGGCAACGTAGTAGACGCGGATGGGCATGTTGACCAACTTGCACGCGAGGGCGTACTGCGCCCCAGAGAGGCACGTCCCGCTCTGAGTCGCCACGACGCCCCCCCACGGGCCGTAGAGCGTGAGCAGGCTGCACATCGCGTGGCGTAGCGTGGCACCGGCAGAACGTAGCGCTCCGCTTACGAGGCGTGGGTCTACGTCCACATAGCCAAGCATCGTGGACGGGGGCAGAGTCACCTGTTCATCGCCGGTGTCAAGGTCAGTGCCGTTGTGGAGTTGGTTGAAGCGGATTTCGTCGGTGGTGTTGATGCCCGTGATGACGTAGGCTGGGGCGGTGCTCTGGCCGATGGCCTGCAGAGCGCGGGTGCGTTGGTGACCGGCGATGATGGTGCCGTTGTCGGCGACGATAATGGGCTTGAGCATCCCCAGGGCGCGGATGGCCCGTTGGAGAGCGAGGAACGCCGCCTCATCGAGCCGACGCGGGTTGTAGGGGGCCGGGCGTAACTGGTCTACCGGGTAGTCGTGGTGGAACATTCTGGCCCCTCCTGCGCCGTCGCTGCCGCTGCTGTCGCTTCCCGATCCAGCGCCCGGTCGTATGCGGCAATGATGGCCTCGTGGCGATTGACCGACTGGCCCCCAGGCCACATCAAGTTGAACTCGAAGGCGAGGGCGCGATGTACCTGATCGCGGGGCATCTCGCGGTGCTTGGTGCCAGCGAGCAGGAACGTACCTTTGGCCCGAGGCGCGTTGGTTGTGTGCGCGTCCGGGCTGATGTAGGTCTGGGCGAGGTCGAGGCGCATCTTGCGCGAGTGGTACTTCTGGTAAAACCACTGGCCTTTGAGCAGGCGGGCGGTGTAGCCGTGATGATCCAGAAAGACCAAGTTCTCTTGAGTGGCACCAGTAACCTGCAGCGTGCCTTCAACGCTCTCTAGGGTGCGCCCGGAGGCGTAGATGCGACCCCCAGGCTTGCAGAAGGCGTTGAGGCAGGTCATCACGGAGCGTTCCGCCTCAAGGCTGTCAGTCGAGTTGAGGACAAACTCACAGATGACGGTATCGAAGCGGCCTTCGGCATCAAGGGTCGCAATGAGCGAGTCGATCATCTTGTGAACCGCCTCGGTGTTGAGGTGGGTGCCGATGCGGTAGAAGAACTCAACGCCCCAGATGCGCACACCGCGTTCTTGGAGCATGCGCACGTAATCGCCCTGGCCACAGCCGAAATCTAGGATGCGCTCACCGTCGCGGAAGTTAGGGATGTAGATTTTCTCGTAGTTGGGTGCCCGCACGCCACGCGGCGTCCCGTGCTTATCCTTGCGCACCCGATACATCTGGGCGAAGGTTTGGGCGTAGGTGGTCTTGGGCAGGTTGTCGTAGCAGAAGGTGCCGTACTGCTTGCCAAAGATGGCTCGCACGCGCATCGCGTCCTGGTCGGCGACGTAGTAGACGCGGATGGGCAGGTTGACGAGCTTGCAGGAGAGGGCGTACTGCGCTCCAGAAAGGCACATGCCGCTCTGGGTGGCGACCATCCCGCCCCACGGCCCATACATCGTGAGCAGGCCGCAGATGGTGTGGCGCAGCGGCGCGCCCGCCGCCCGCAGGTTACCAGTGACGCAGTGGGGTGCGACGTCCACGTAGCCGAGGACGTCCGAGGGGGGCACCGTGACGTGCTCATCGCCGGTGTCGAGGTCGGTACCATTGTGGAGTTGGTTAAACTTCATCTCGTCCTGCTTGTTGAGATGGGCCAGGACGAAGGCGGGGGTGGTGGTCTTGCCGGTCGCCAGCAGGGCACGGGTGCGCTGGTGGCCCGCCACGATGGTGCCGGTATCGGCGACGATGATGGGCTTGATCATGCCCAAGACCTGAATTGAGCGTTTGAGCGCTTCAAACGCCTCATCGTCCAAGAAGCGAGGGTTGTAGGGGGCCGGGTGCAATTGGGCAACCGGGTAGTTTGGGTGGAACATACTCGTCTCCAGTAAGGAGCGGGGAAGCGGGGAAGCGGGGAAGCGGGAAGCGGGGAAGCGGGGAGCGGGAAGCGAGGAAGCGGGAGAGCGGTAAAGCGGGAGAGCGGGAAGCGAGGAAGCGGGAGAGCGGGAAGCGGGAGAGCGGGAAGCGAGAAGCGAGGACGCGGGACGCGAGAAGCGAGGACGCGGGACGCGAGAAGCGGGAAGCGAGAAGCGGGAAGCGAGGACGCGGGAGAGCGGGAAGCGAGGACGCGGGAGAGCGAGAAGCGAGGACGCGGGAGAGCGAGAAGCGAGGACGCGGGACGCAGGACGCGGAAAGTGAGAAGCGGGAGAGCGTTCTTCAACCCTAACCCCTGAGCCCTGAGCCCTGAACCCTGAGTCCTAACCCCTAACCCCTGAGCCCTAACCCCTAACCCCTAACCCCTAACCCCTAACCCC
>RSAS01000476.1 GCA_003934145.1 Candidatus Viridilinea halotolerans
TGGTAAGGTCAACACCGACGAAGAGGTGCAGCACGCGAGCCAGATGGGCATTCGCAGCATTCCCACGCTGGTGATCTTCAAGGGTGGTCAAGAGGTGGAACGTGTCACCGGCGCACTGCCCGAGTCGCACCTGCGGGCGATGTTTGATCGCATCTTGGCGTAGCGTCTTTGGAGGGACATGCGTAGCTTTTGCCCCTCCAAAATCCCCCCTTTTGGGAAGTGTGAGGAGGCCAGCAATGGCAGATGAGGTACGCACGCTGGCACCGCAACGTCGCGATGATGTCTTGCTGCGCTTGCGACGCATCGAAGGCCAAGTGCGTGGCATTCAACGTATGGTCGAGGAGGGGCGCGATTGCCGCGAAATTGTCACCCAAGTCACTGCGATCAAGTCCGCCTTGGCCAGTGTGAATAGCGTAGTGCTACAATGTTACGCCGCTGGTTGCCTTGATGCCAGCCAAGAGCCACGCGAGCAGACGATTGCTGAGTTGATTGCACTGTTTCAGGGGATGAAGTAGGGGTATGGGGCAGAACCGGGTTCTGCCCCATACCCCTATTTTTTTTTGGTGTGACTGGAATCTGTAGGGCGGTGCCCCACACCCCTTTGGACGGGGGGGGGATGCGAGGGAACTAGGTTCCCTCGCGCACCCTACCTACACATTTTGGTCACACCCTATTTTTTTGCTCCGTGAGACTACTCTTCCGTCTGCCATCCCTGTTGGCGGGCGACATCGCGGAGGCCGCGCGAGAGGCTTTCGAGTTGCTTGAGCAGGAGGCGCAGTTTGAAGGGCGCGCCTTCGTCGCTCTGCACCCACTTCACCAAGTCGCCCTCGACGTAGGCGCGCGAGAGGCGGTCGGTCTCGTCCACCATCTGATCGAGCGAGCGGATGCGGAAGACGCGCGCTTTGTTCTTAGGCTGGTTTTCCAACGTCTCGTCTTCGACGCTCAGGTAGGCGCTCTCGTCCTCCTTGGGTTCTTCGTCGTTCCAGAGACCGGCGTCGCTCTCTTCGTAATCGACGCTGCCGACGCTGGTTTTGGCCAACGGCCCGCCAGCGAGGCTCACCTCAGGCCCTGCGGAGGTGCGCAGTTGTTCGCCCGCTTCGAGGGCTTGAAGCGCGGTTTCGAGCGTCAGGTTGGGGTTCGCGGCAAAATAAGCGACGAGACGGCTCAATTCGGATGCCGACATCCCTTCGCTAGCGGCGAAGCGTGCCAGTTCGATCTGGGTTCTAGGGCTGCTCACGCGGCGCAGATGTTGCGCCTGAGTGACGTTGAGCTCGCCACGACGAATGAGCTGCTGCACCTCATCGGGCAACTCCAGCAGCCCAAGGTAGCGGCGCACCGTGCGCCCGGCGAGGCCCACCGCATCACCCACCAATTCGTCCAATTCCCCTTCGGGCAACTTGCCGCGCTCTTCCACGAGCCGCGCCCGCAGCCGCACGTAGGCGCGTGCCTGCTCAATATCATTCAGATCCTCGCGCTGCACATTTTCGATCAGTTGCCGCAGCAACAGATCGGGATCGTCGTGATCAAGGACAATGCAGGGAATGCGTTCCAGCCCGAGCTGCACCGCCGCCGCCCGCCGCCGCCCGCCATACACCACCTGATAGCGTCCGCTACCCACCTCAATCACGCCAAGCGGCTGGAGCAGGCCACGCTCGGCGATGGTCGCGGCCAAACCCGCCACATCACCGGGATCTTCGCGTACCCCCTCCGGGTCGGATTCAAGTTGGCGCGGGTCGAGATAGAGCAACTGCATAAAAGACTCCACATTATCTGATGGAAAAGTCTGAGAGGGCCATACCCTCCCAGCAACAAGGTTCGAGGGCGGCTACGCCGCCCTCGCATCAAGCTACGCTTTCGGGCGGGGGTTTGGGGGCATGGCCCCATGCGCATTAAGTTAAGCCTCTGGCGGGCCTGCCGACGGGGGTTCGGGGGCATGGCCCCCGAAAAATTTCCCTTTCCAGCGGGGTTTAAGG
>RSAS01000685.1 GCA_003934145.1 Candidatus Viridilinea halotolerans
AGGCGGGAGGCGGAAGGCGGGAGGCGGGAGGCGGGAGGCAGGGCATTACGGCCCATTGTAGCACAGCGGGAAAGGGATGCGCGGGAACCAGGTTCCCGCGCATCCCCTTCCCGGCGGGGGTTTGGGGCTTGGCCCACAATGCCACATGGCACCCAAGGCTTGACGTACCCTTTCAGGCCGTGGTAAGATCAAAAGAGCAGCCCGGCCGGGCCAGTAAAGTGTTAGAATGTTTCGGTTCGGTCGCATCACCCTTCACGAAAGGCCGACAGATGATCCGTGTTGTGGTAGACAGCATTCGCGTAAGCCTCTTGACCCAACATCGGGTTGTGGTACTGCGCGAAACCGACAACAAACGCTACCTCCCGATCTGGATCGGGCCCTTCGAGGCCGACGCGATTGCGATGGCGATCCAAGGCCACGAACCGCAGCGCCCGATGACCCACGACCTGCTCAAAGCGCTCATTGGCGAAATGGGGGGGCACGTTGTGCATATCCTCGTCAATGATATTCAAGACAACACCTTCTTCGCCCGGATTGTGATTGAGCAACAGGGCCGCATCGTTGAGGTAGACGCCCGCCCCAGTGACGCTATCGCCGTCGCTGTCCGTGCGGAGGTACCGATCTTCGTGGCCGCCCAAGTACTCGACCAAGCCGGCGTGCTCTTTGATGAGGACGAGCCGAGCGCCACGGGCGAATCCGATCATCCCGACCAGCCTGCTCCACCGGAAGCTGAAGCAGATCTCAACGATGATTCGATGTCCATCTTCCGTAATTTTATCAACACCCTTGACCTCAATGATCCGCCCAAGGGTGGCTCCGAGAAATCCTCTTGATGGTGCCGTCGATGCGCAATGTTGTTCCGTGTTGGTAGGGCCACGTCAAAGTCGTTGGGGCTGTGCCCCGAAAAACATTTTTGTTGCTTTTTGGCGGCGAAGCCGCCAAAAAGCAACAAAAATGTTTTTCGGGGGAGGCTACGCCTCCCCCGCCCCCCCACCGGAGGTGGCTTTGACGTAGCCCTACCGTGTTGGCGGCTTCGCCGCCAACACGGAGCAACAAAGAACATATGCGGGGGAGGCTGCGCCTCCCCCAAACCCCGCCGGAAGATGTAGCTTGGCTACGCCCTCGGGCAAAGGTAAAGCAGGCCACCCCTGTTGGGGTGGCCTGCTTTACCTTTGCAACGCAAAAGGGTACTCACGAGGGCCTGCGGCCCCTACAACCCCGCCGGAAGGGGAATTTTTTCGGTGGGGCGTGGGCGCAGCCCTACACATTTTGGTCACGCCCCTAGGCGCTTTGCCGCCCCAAACCCCCGCCAAGGGGCATAGCCCCAGTTTTCCCCATAATATGTGGATAAGTTGCACGAATCTGTGGATAACCATGAGGCTTTGTGGATAACTTGCGTATTACTTGGGGGAGGATATGTGGATTACTGCGGCTAGTTTGCGCCCCAAACGCTTGTTATCCCCATTCTCCCCAATTGTCCCCATGGTTATCCGCATGCTCGTCATGGCGTTGCAATGGCCGATTCAACCCACTTTCCCCACTTTCCACATGCCTACTATTCCGACTGTGATCTTATCTTTTTTTTCAACATGATTCTTTTTTTGAATCATGAACGATCAAGACGCGATGAAACGAGGACGCGAGGACGCGAGGACGCGAGGATGTGAGGATGCGAGGACGCGAGGACGTGAGGACGCGAGGGCGCGAGGGCGCGAGGATGCGAGGGCGCGAGGATGCATTCCCGCACCCTGCATCCCGCATCCTCGCGTCCCACATCTCCGCATCCCCAACATCCCCGCATCCCGTCAGCGTGCTATACTACCTTGCGTGCCCCCATTCCGGCTTGACCATGCCAAGGAGAGCAAGACATAATGTCTGCACAGCAGAAGATCAAACTTGGAGTGCTTACAAGCGGTGGCGATGCGCAGGGCATGAATGCGGCTGTGCGCGCTGTCGTGCGGACTGGAATTAGC
>RSAS01000773.1 GCA_003934145.1 Candidatus Viridilinea halotolerans
CACAGGCAGGATGCCTTGTCTTTACCCAGATCTATTGGATTCTCTGCTTCGCCGTGATTCGTAGATAATGATGGCTTCCACCATGCTCTGCAACTTACGAAGACCAAGAAAAAGAGTTTTTACTCCTGGCATGCCATCGCTCTTCCGTCCGACGTGGCCGCCAAGCTTTCCGATGGCTTTGGCTGCATCTTCCACGGTCTTGATCGGGTGGTTGGTGGCACCGCTGAGCAGTTCGAGTTCAAGGGGCGTGAGGCCCAGTCCGGCAGCGGGGCTTTGCGGCTCGAGGCGCGAGTGCTCCCGCAGATCAACCACCCTCAGGGCAAGGGGGCTCATCATTGCCACGGTGTTCATCAGCGCCTGCCCTGTCTCCATCTGAAGACGCTCGGCACCCATGCCTTCTTTGAGCGTGCGGTGGAACTCCTCGATGATCCAGCGCGTGGCATAGTGGCGGGCGGCGGTGACGGCTTGGTCAAAGTCCTCGACCGGCCCCGAAACGAGGAGTTTCCATTCAAGGCGGGCGCTGGGCATGGAACGCTTGGCGAGCTTGGTGCCCCTGCGGCGCTCGGGCTCGGCGGTGGGCTCTGCGGCCGTGGCCTCGTGCTCCAGCAGGTGGACGACGGTGCACTCGATGGGTTCAAGGGGCAGGCCGAGTCGCTCGCGCGCCTCCTTGTTGAAGCGGGGAACGGCGAGGCGAACGGGGGCCATGCGGACCTGCATGGTGGCCACCCGGGCTCCCTGACCGGGACGGGCGCGCAGGGCCAGATCGAAGGTTTGTGCGCACCACGGCGCCCCCTCCAGAGCCTCGCTGATGGTTGTCGCCTCGGCTCCTTTGGCCAGTTGGCGGTTAAACTTGGCCCGGACGACGAACTGATGGCCTGCGGCCTGGTAGCGCGCCAGCACCAGATAGATGTCGGCACCGCGATCGGCCACGCGCACAAGGCGGCTCCCCTGTGGCGCACGGCCGATGGCCGTCGTGGAGCGCTCAAAGAGCGCCGACTCGCGGTCCTCATGGGCCTGAACGGCGCGCTTGGCAACGGGCACCGGGCTACGCAGGAAGTACTCCTGATGGGCGAGCCCGAGAATGCGGACCGATTGACGCTCCGCGGCGGCGGTGGACATTTCGCCGCCGGGCACCGCCGCAATGACACTGTGGAGCAGAAAGCCCTGATGGTCCACATTGCCGGGCCCCACGCGGGACAGCCCCTCAATGGGAGCACGAAAAGTATAATCTATCTCCGACGTATCCTCGATCAGCAACACCACCCGGCCATCACACGGCAGGGCGCGGCGCACGCGCTCAAAATGCCCCCCAACAAGCCCCTCGGGGCTCACCGCCCCGTTTGACATCAGGCGATAGGCAGCCTTGCTCTGGCCCCAGGAGGAATACATGGCGGAAAAGGAAACGCCGGGCGTGAGAAGCATCTGGCTGGCCACCGCAACGGCCCGACGGGTGCGTCGCTTATCGCCCAGAGGAGCACCGGCAAAGATATGCTCTGCAAACTGGTCAGGAGGGATCTGGGAAAGTGAAAGAATGGCCATCGCCGGGAGCAGGAACCTTGGTGAAGTGCGACCAGCCTGCTACCCAACGATGAACAAGGTCAAGATCTGGGTAAAGACAAGGCATCTTGCCTGTGTCGCTATCGTGGCCAGTCTCCTCACAACCGTCCACAGGCTGGAAGCATGCGCTACCTTTCACGTCGCGGGGTAGCACAGGCATCCTGCCTGTGCCGCGATCGTGGCCAGTCTCCTCACCACCGTCCACAGGCTGGAAGCATGCGCTACCTTTCTCGTCGCGGGGTAGCACAGGCATCTTGCCTGTGCCGCGATCGTGGCCAGTCTCCTCACCACCGTCCACAGGCTGGAAGCCTGTGCTACCTTTCTCATCGCGGGGTAGCACAGGCATCTTGCCTATGCCGCTATCGTGGCCAGTCTCCTCACCACCGTCCACAGGCTGGAAGCCTGTGCTACCTTTC
>RSAS01000210.1 GCA_003934145.1 Candidatus Viridilinea halotolerans
TGGTTGTTTTCCGCGCTGCCGCAGGCGAAAAACGCCGACCGCGTAAGTCCTGTTAATGGGTGCTGCGCCGCCACGGGAGGGCGCGGCAATGCCGCGCCCCTACGTCGCACCGCCAACAAACCGATGTAACCAGCAGCATCCCGAAAGGACAGGGGGCGAGGGCCAAAGGGCGCATCCCTGTCAGGAATTTCGTAGTAACCTACCTCCGCCCGACGCGGCGGGTGGCCAGCCAGATGCGGGGCATGCGCGCCAGTTTCTCGCGCATGGTTAGGTAGGCGCGCTGAGTATGGGCATTGTAGCCGTTGGCGGCCAGCTTATCGAGGATGCCACGATAGACCCAACTGGCGGCCCCGATGGCAAAACGGCTCTCGGCGGGCAGGAGGGCGATGCCGGGCCAACTCTCGTCGTAGAGACGATGGGCGCGGGCAACTTGGAACTGCATCAGCGCCTTAAAGCGCTCATCGTAGACCCCGGCCAAAATATCGTCGGCGCTGAGCCCGAAGCGCTCAAGATCTTCTTGCGGTAGGTAGACCCGTCCACGGCGCGCATCTTCACCCACATCGCGCACAATGTTAGTCATCTGCAGGGCGACGCCCAATTTGATAGCATAGGGCTCGGCACCGGGATGGTGGCCAGTGATGCCCATCACCAAGAGGCCCACGACCGAAGCGACGCGGTAGCAGTAGAGCCAGAGATCGGCGAAGGAGGCGTAGCGATTGATCGAGAGATCCATGGCCACACCCGCCAGCAATTCATCTATGAAACTAGGATCAAGTTGGTAGCGGGTACGGGTATCGTGCCAAGCCACCAAAATGGGATCATTGGGATCGGGGTAGGGTGCGCGTGCCCGCTGCACCCAGACCGCGAGGGCGTGGGCGGGATCATCGGTCGCCATATCTACCGTATCATCGGTGGTGCGGCAGAAGGCGTAGAGCGCGCGCACGGCGCGGCGCGTTTCGGGATCAAGAAACTGAGAACTAAAAAAGAAACTCTTCGAGTGGTGGCGAATAATGCGTTCACACTCGGCGTAGGCGTCAGCAGTAACTTGGGGTGATTGCGGTGGCCCTTCTGCGTGGTGCAGATGAGGCGAGAGGTTGGTCTGATGAAACAATAGCGCGAGCTGCTCCTCGGCGGGCAGGGGATGCGCAAGTGTTCCTCCAGTGGCCCCCAGCGCGAGCGAGGGTACTGAGTTCAGCGACACGCGGCGCTCCTTGGGCATAGCGCGGAAAGCCTTGTAGTCCTATCATACGTGAATCTAGGTTGCATGGCAACCGGATAAAGAATTTGGGAGCCAAGCCCCAAACCCCTTTTTTGTTGCGTTGTGGCGGCGAAGCCGCCACAACGCAACAAAAAATAAAAATCTTCGGGGGAGGCGTCGCCTCCCCCGAACCCCCACTGGCACAAAGAAACGTCACCGGCTACTACTCAACAGATCCGCAATACTATCCACGGCCTCTTGAGCATCACGGCCAAGGAAGGTGCCGGGCATGCGCTGGGTGAGCATGGGGTTTATATTGAAGGCACGCCCGCCATAGCCAAAATGGGGCGTGGGCGGCGCCATGGCTTGGATGGTGCGGCCTACCTCAAGCAGTTGCGTGGCGGTCTCGGTGGTGGAGGCGGCTACGGCAACCAGATCGGGTTGCAATTGGCGCACCGTCTCGATCAGGTCGCGCAGCGGCACTTCTGGCCCCAAGTAGATCACCTGCCAGCCGTGGCGCACGAGGAAGACGGAGAGCATTAGTACACCAAGGTCGTGCTGTTCACTGGGCGCACACGCAACGAGCACCAAGCCGCGGCCATCGGTGATATTGTAGGTATTGAAGAGGCCGGAGAGCTTGCGGCGGATGAATTGGGTCGCAAAATGCTCGGCGGTGACAGTGATGCGCCCGGCGTGCCACTGTTCGCCAATCTCGATCATGGTGGGTTGCACCATTTTGAGAAAGACCTCTTCCATCGGGTAGAGGGC
>RSAS01000350.1:0-2042 GCA_003934145.1 Candidatus Viridilinea halotolerans
CCCAATCACCTATCCGTGACTTGCCGAGCGAATGTTCTGTCCGCCCTTAAACGCTGTCCGGCGGGGTGTGGGGCGCAGCCCCACCGAGTTCATACCCTCCCGCTGTCCGGCGGGGTGTGGGGCGCCGCCCCACCGAGTTCATACCCTCCCGCCGTCCGGCGGGGTGTGGGGCGCAGCCCCACAGAAATCATACCCTTTCTCACGAGGTTGTGGCGGCGCAGCCGCCACAACCTCATGGAAAAAAAGAGGAAATTATGCTCACCGAAGATATGGTCCGCGCCGCGCTCAAAAACGTGATTGACCCCGAAATCGGCCTCGACATCGTGAACTTGGGCCTTGTCTATCGCATTGATGTGTTGGACGACGGGCAGACGGTGGATATTGACATGACCCTGACGACGCCGGCCTGCCCGGCGGGGCCGCAGATTCTCGAACAGGCCCGACGCGAAGTCATGACGCTGAACGAGGTCTACAAGGGCTTAGAAGACGTCAAGATCAACCTCGTCTGGACGCCCTTCTGGAACCCGTCGCTGATGAGCGAAGAGGCACGCGACGAGTTGGGGTTCTTTTAGGTCGGACGGCGGAAGTGATCGTCACCGCTGCCAGTGGCGACGGCGGGATCGACGTGCGTGGCACCCTCGTGGTCGGCGACGTGATCCGCACCCGCATGGCAGTGCAAGTCAAGCGTTGGAAGCGCAACGTACAGGCCCCGATCATCCAGCAGGTGCGCGGCAGCCTGGGTGCGCACGAGCAGGGGCTGATCATCACCACCAGCGATTTTAGCAACGGCGCGCGCAATGAAGCGGCACGGCCCGATGCGACCCCGGTTGCGCTGATGCACGGCGAGCAATTGGTCACACTGCTGATCGAGCATGACATTGGCGTCCGACGGGCCAGTTACGACCTGATTGAGTTGGCCGAGGAGGAGGAGTAGTCATACACCTACTTCAGCCCTACGAGGAAACCGTTACTCACCACTGGTATAATGCACGGAATCGGGACTGCAATCTCTGCACGACCCCACTGTTGCGTATACCGACTGGAGTAAACCTATGCACCTGCCGCCACTTACTTGGCTCGAATTGCCGACCGGGCCGTTGGCCTATCGTCGTGGCGGCGAAGGGCCGCCACTGGTGTTGATTCACGGTTGGGGTGGTTCGTCGCGCTATTGGCTGGGTGCCTTTGCAACCCTCGCCGACCGCTACGATATTATTGCGCTCGATCTGCCCGGCTTTGGCGCCTCGCCTGCGCCCCAAGGCGCGGCAACGCTCGGCGCGGTAGCCCATAGCGCCATTCTCGCTACCCAGGCGCTCGATCTCAAGGCGTTTGCCGTTGGCGGCCACTCCTTCGGCGCCGCGATTAGCCTGCTGATGGCCGGGGCTATGCCGGAGCAGGTGCAGCGCCTAGCGCTCATCAGCTTTGGTCTGCCGCGTGACGCCAATGAGGCGCTGCTGGCCAGCATGATGCATGTGCAGATGAGTACCAACAGCGCCCTCTTTGCGCCGCTGCTCGATTTCTGGCGACCTTGGGTGGATCTCTGGCGGCCATGGGCGCGCCAGTTCTGGCTGACCCCGCCCCTTCCCGCGATTCTCGCGGCCCAGGCGGTCTACGATCTCACCAGCATCCCCTATCCGGTTCTCGCCGTCGGTGTCGCCGATCTGATCGAGATGGATACGCGTGCGGGCATGGAGGCGGCGAGTAGCACCGGCGATCCGTTGATTTTCGCAGCGTTGCCGCATGTCAAAGCGCCGACGCTGGTGCTGAGTGGCCGCCAAGATCCCATCTTCCCGCCGGAAGCCGCCACGGCGTTGGCCCAGGCGCTCCCGCAGAGTGGTCATGTCGTGATGGATCGTTGCGGCCACATTCCCATGGCGGAGCATCCGGCGTCGTTTTATACGACCCTGGGGAGTTTCTTGGCGGCCTAGTCGCTAGAGAATTCTGGGAGAACCATGTTCTCCCAGGCCCACTTACTAGGGAATTCTGGGAGAACCATGTTCTCCCAGGCTCACTTACTAGGAAATTCTGGGAGAACATGGTTCTCC
>RSAS01000350.1:2142-9564 GCA_003934145.1 Candidatus Viridilinea halotolerans
CAGGCCCACTTACTAGGAAATTCTGGGAGAACATGGTTCTCCCAGGCCCACTTACTAGGAAATTCTGGGAGAACATGGTTCTCCCAGGCCCACTTACCCAGCATCCAGCGCCCGCGCTACGATAAATTTGAGGTAGCGTCCTTCCGGGAAGCCAGCCGGGACGGGGTGATCAATGGGTTGGCCGGCTTCGTGGATGATCTGGAGGCGCGTGCGCGTTTGCGCGGCGGCGTCGGCCAAGAGGTTGCGGAACTGTTCGGGACTGACTTGGCTGGTGCAACTAGCGCTGATCAGCAGCCCCCCCGGTTCGACGCAGCGCAGCGCCAGGGCGTTGAGCCGCGTGTAGGCGCGGAGGGCGGCGTGCAGGTTGCTCTTCTGGCGGGCGAAACTGGGCGGATCAAGAATCACGATCTGGAAGCGCCGTCCGGCTTTGGCGTAGCCGTCAAGTAGCGCGAAGCAATCTTCGGTCACGAAGCGGTGGCGCGCAGCGTCGAGTTGATTCAGCGCGACGTTGGCCGCAGCGGCGGCAGCGAGGCCGCCCCCCGCATCTACGCTCACCACCTCGGCGGCTCCGCCACGCAGCGCGTAGAGCGAGAAGGCCGCAGTGTAGGCAAAACAGTTGAGGACGCTGCGCCCGCCCGTGATCTGCTCAACATAGCGCCGATTTTCGCGCTGGTCGAGAAAGAGGCCCGTCTTTTGCCCTTGGAAGAGATTGGCTTGCATGTAGAGGCCATGCTCCTGCACCACCAGTTCTTGCGGCGGCATTTCGCCCCAGAGCAGGCGCATGTCATGCGCTGGCGCGTCGTTTGCTTCGCCCTCATCGGGCTCGCGTTCGCGCAGCAGCACCCCGCGCAACTCAGGATCGCAGCGGCGCAACGCCGTCGCCACCAGCGGCACAATGGTCGCCACGCTCTCCGCGTAGGTCTGCATAGTCGCGTAGTCGCCATAGCGATCCACAACAAGGCCCGGCAGACCATCGCCTTCGCCATAGATCCAGCGGTAGGCCGTCGTATTGCCAGAGTCGCGTAGGCTACTGCGTAGCTCCCACGCATCCCAAACGCGCTCGGCGATCCAGTTGGCATCGGGAAGCACTTCGCGGCTAAAGAGGCGTACCGCGATGGCACTTTGGGCATCCCAAAGGCCCACTGCAGTGAAGCCGCCGCAACGCACACGCACCCACTCCCCGCTGGCCAGCGGGCGTCCTGCACGCACATGATTGTGGTAGATCCAGGGATGACCTTGGACGAGCCGCGCGCGGATGGTGGGATCGATTTGGATTTCGGGGATCGCCATAGGTTTTACATTGTTTGGGTAGAGAGGTGTGGGGAGAACCTGGTTCTCCCCACACCTCTCTACACCGTCGCACCGCTCGGCACGACCCCATCCTTGGGGAAGGCCGCAGCGCTGCTACGCGGGCGGATGGCGACGTTACGCCCAATGTTGGCCCCTTCGGGGACGTGGGCGCGCAGTCCGACAAGGGTGAGGCCGGTGTTGATGCGTTCGGGTTGCTCGATGTTGGGGGTGCCCATTTCGCCCGCGCCGACGACGGCGCGCGCCCCGATGTTGGCCCATTCGTCTACGATGCAGCGATCCACGACCGCGTCGGGGCCGATCCACGCGTCGCCCATGATCACCGCGTCGCGCACGACAGCCCCCGGCGCGATGTAGACACCCGGCGAGACGACGGAGCGCAACACAGTGCCGTAGACGCGGCAGCCGTCGCTGAGCAGGCTATTCTCGACGCGGGCGTCAGTGCCAATCTCGACGCCGGGGCGGTCGGCGCTCGTGGTATGAATGATCCATTCGGGATCGTAGAGATCGAGCGCCGGCGATTCGGCCAGCAGGGCGACGTTGGCTTCGTAGTAGGCCTGAATCGTGCCCACGTCGGCCCAGTAACCCTGAAAGTTGTGGGCGAAGGCGTTGCAGCGCCCGATGATCTTGGGCAAAATATGGCGCCCAAAATCGTGATCAGGGTTGTTGTGCAGCAGATCGAGCAAAAACTGCTTGCGAAAGACATAGATGCCCATCGAAGCCATGCTCGAATTGGTGCGGCGCGGCTTCTCGTCAAAACGATCCACGCGCCCGTCGCCACCAACCGAGACAATGCCATAGCGCCGCGACTCGTGCGGGTTGACGCTATGCACCGCCATCGTCACATCGGCCCCGTGATCGGCGTGCATCGCCAAGAGCGGCGTATAGTCCATCTTGTAGATATGATCGCCTGCCAAGAGCAGCACGGCATCAATCGGCTGATCTTCGATCAGATCGAGATTGTAGCGCACGGCATCGGCGGTGCCACGCTGCCAACCGCCACCGTCGGGCGTTGGCGAGGGATGGAGGACACGCAAGCCTCCTTGGGCGCGGTCGAGATCCCACGGACGCCCGACACCCAAGTGGGTAAAGAGCGAACGGGGGCGATACTGGGTCAGCACGCCAACATTGTAGATCCCCGAATTGACACAATTGGAGAGCGTGAAATCAATGATGCGATACTTTCCAGCGAAGGGGACAGCCGCCTCGGTGCGTTCAGCGGTAAGCACCGAGAGCGCCGGCGAATCGCCACCAGCAAGAATCAGGGCTAAAGTTCGGAGCATAATATCTGCCTGTGGGTGTTTTAGCTAAGGGTGAGCAAACGTTCGTAGTAGGCGCTTCAGCGCCGTCCATGGGTTGCAAGCGGCGCTAAAGCGCCTACTACAAGCGATGCGTGCACACTCCTTGTTTTAGATCGTCTCACCGGAGGCGACGTGGCCTTCGGGGAAGTCACTCTCGTCGCGGTCGGCGTTGATCACCACATTGCGCCCGACGCGAATGCCGGGCGGGATGTGGGCCGCTTTGCCGATGACGGTCACCCCCGAATTGATCTTTTCGGGTTCAGCTTTGTTGGGTACCGTTAGATCGTCGCCGTCGCCGAGGCGCGCCCCAGCCCCCACCACTACCTGCTTATCGAGGATCACGCGATCCAGCACGGCCCCCGGGCCGATCCATGAATCGTTCATGATCACACTATCGCGCACAATCGCCCCCGGCGAGACGTAGACCCCCGGCGAGAGCACGGAATTCTCAACGGTGCCACGAATGGTGCAGCCGTTACAAATGATCGCCCGATTGACGCGCGCTTGGGGGCCAATTTTGGCCGGCGGACGCTCTTCGCTGCGCGTCAGGATGCGCCAATCTAGATCGTAGAGATCGAAATCGAGTTGCGGATCGAGCAGTTGCATGCTCGTCTCCCAATAGGACTCAATCGTCCCCACGTCCACCCAGTAGCCCTCGAAGCGGTGGGCCACGACACAATCTTCGGCCACCATCGCCGGAATAACATTTTTGCCAAAATCGATGCGCGGCTGGTCTGCGTTACCCTCAGAGAGGCGGCGAATCAGCACATCGGCATTAAAGACATAGATGCCCATCGAGGCGAGATTGCCCTTATCACGATTCTTGGGCTTCTCGGAGAACTCCACGATACGGCCATTTTCGTCCACCGACATAATGCCAAAACGGTCGGTCTGCTCCAGCGGCACCGGCATCACCCCTACGGTGAGATCGGCATGATTGCGGCGATGGGTCTCAATGATGGCGTTATAGTCCATCTTGTAGATATGGTCACCCGAAAGAATCAGGGCCAAATCGGCACGATGGTCGGTCAAAAAACCTAAGTTCTGATAGATCGCATCTGAAGTGCCACGATACCAACTCTGATCACTCCGCCCTTGATAGGGCTGCAACAGACGCACACCGCCGCGATTGCGGTCAAGATCCCATGGTTTTCCGATGCCGATATGATCATTCAGCGAATGAGGGCGATACTGGGTCAAGACAGCGACATCGAAAATGCCCGAATTGACACAATTGGAGAGGGTAAAATCGATAATGCGATATTTACCCGCAAACGGTACCGAAGGTTTGGCTCGTTTTTCAGAGAGTACACTAAGCCGTGTACCCTCACCACCAGCCATAATCATCGCAACAACACGCATAACATTCCCCTCCGTGGGACAGCACTGTAAACAGCGGTGGGGGCGGGAGTAACAACTACGCTTGATTGTACCCTTAAACAGGGTATGGTGCAAAGGGATGGTTTCGCCTAGTGGTGATCGGCTTTACCGTTTGTGGGGAGGATGTGGTAGCTCGTCCGAACCGCCCTTTACCGGGTAAAGACAACAAAAAACCAGTAGCGCCCAGATCGCCCCAAGCTGCAGGCCCATATTCAAAACATGAAGATTCTCAAAGAGATTGTGCGTAGCGACGGCGGCGATCACCCCCAATCCGCCCGTGGCAACACCGCGCCAGAACCAAGCTTGGGCCAGCGCGACGGCACGCACGGCTTGGTAGGTCACTGCTGCCAGCAAGAGCAGGTAGGCACTCAACCCGATCAACCCCGCTTCAGCGGTGATGTGCAGGTAGTAGTTGTGGGCATGGCCACGCGACGCGTGCCATGGGTGGACACGAAAATACGCGCTGCCCGCTTCAGGCAGCGCCGCGTAGGCAACACTATAGTTGCCCGGCCCGACACCCACCCACGGGTGGCGTTGCACCATGTTCCATGCCGCTTGGAGGTGGGCCATGCGCTCGACAACAGCGAAGTTGGCGGGGGTGATCACCACGTTGTGGGCATCAAAGAGGCGCAGGCTGCCCGCAACTGTGGCGGCACGCTGGCTAAACGCTTGCGGCAGCAGGCCACCACCACCCAAGAAGACGACCATGAGCAGCAACCCCAGGCCCGCCCCCAAACCGCGTTGCCCAAGGCGGCGCAACGGGGCGGGTAGGCCAAAGCCTACCGCAAGCAGAAGCAGCGTCAGGCCGCCAAGTGCGCCAAGCCAACCGCCCCGTGAAAAGCTTACCACAAGCGCCGCTGTGGTCAAAAGCATAGCCGTGGTCACAGCCAATAGCAGGGCCACCACCTGCCAACCATGAAGGGTGTGCGCGGGAACTTGGTTCCCGCGCATCCTCCCGCCCTCTGGCGGGGCGTGGGACGCAGCCCCCATGCGCATTACGTTTAAGACTGCCGCCCTAAAACCCGCTGTTGGGGCTGCGCCCCAAACCCCATCTTTTGTTCCGTTTTGGCGACTTCGTCGCCACAACGGAACCACAAAGAAGAGCAACGCCACGCCTAAGCCCAGAGCCAAAGGCCAAGCTTGGTTCATATAGCCAGCAAACGAATTGGGCTGGCCAAGCGTCCCATAAGCACGCACTTGCCCCGTTCCGACGCCAAAGCTCTCTGGGCCGACGCCCCACCAGAACTGGCCCAAGCCAATGAGGGCGGTGGCGCTAGGGGCGAGCAGCAGGCAAGCAACCAAGCCCCACGCCCGCCACGCTGCGCCCGGCAACGCACGCAAAGTCGCAAGGTAGATCACGGCCACCGTCGTCCAGCGCATGAGCTCGCGCAGCGCTTCGCTGCGGCTGTAGGGCGTAAGGCTGGCCGACAAAGCCAGGGTAAGCAGAAAACACACCAGCGGCCCCCAGAGCGGCCCGAAACGCAACGGGCGGGTGGGGAAGGCAAGGACGTGCAGCGCCAAACTTGCCAGCATGAGCAGCAATGACGCTTGGGTCAGGCTCAAGCCGCCGGGCAGCATCACCAACTCTTGAGCGGGTACCGAAAGCACGGCAAGATAGACGGCCCAAATCGGATCGAGCAACGCCAAGCCAACCGCAAGCGCCCCGAACAGCAATAACAGCAGCCACTCAAGGGGCAAGAGGGCGAGGGTAAGAACGAGAGCGAGGGCGAGCAAGCTACTGCTTAGCAAACGGAGAATTGGGAGTTGAGGAGCCATAGTGCTACACATCGCCACTCAGTACGCGCCCCGCCCGCCAACCACGGCTGGAATGATCATCAGCAAAATGCGCAGATCCATGCCTACCGACCAATTTTCGGCATAATAGATGTCAAGGCGCACCTGTTCATCAAAGGACATGTCGCTGCGTCCGAGCGCTTGGGTGAGGCCAGCGCAACCGGGTAGGACTTCGAGGCGACGGCGGTGCCAGAGTTCATAGTTGGCCACTTCGGCGGGTAAGGCCGGGCGGGGGCCGATGATGCTCATCTCGCCCAGCAGCACATTCCAGAGTTGCGGCAGTTCATCAAGGCTGCTGCGCCGCAACCAGCGCCCCAACTTGGTCACGCGGGGATCGTCACGCATCTTAAAGATCGGCCCATCGGCCTCGTTATGGGCAACGAGCTCTGCCCGGCGCGCTTCGGCGTCGGGCACCATGGTGCGGAACTTATAGCATGCAAAGAGGCGTCCGCCTTTGCCGACCCGTTGTTGGCGGAAGATCACCGGCCCGGATGAATCGAGGCGAATCACCAGGGCGATCAGGGCGGCAAGCAGCAGCGTGAAGGGCGCAGTAAGCAAAACAGCGCTAATATCCACGATGCGTTTGATGATCAGATTGGCCCCGCGCAGGCGAATTTCCTTGGGGCGCAACAGGGGCACCCCACTGAGTTGGTGCATATCAACGCGATCAAAGCTCAGTTGGTAGAAATCAGGGGCGAGAATGTAGTCCACCCCCAGTTGCTGGCAAACCAAGACGAGTGACGGCAGGCGACCATGTTCCCAAAAGGGGAGCGCGATAATCACCTGTTGCACACCACTCTGCAGAATGATCTGTTCAAGGTCGTCGAGCCCCCCCAAGTAACGGTAGACGCGTGTCTCGCGTTCCGCATCAAGGACGGGGCGATCATAGATATAGCCCACGAGGTTGTAGCCCAAACCGGGCGATGAAGCGATGCCATTCATCACCTGTTGGCCTAAACCGGTGCCACCGACGACCAGCAGCCGCTCTTGGCCCATGCCATGCGACCAGCGCCAGTGCTGCACAGCCGAGCGCAGGATGCGCCAACTACTCAGCAGGGTGAAGATCGAGATGCCGGCAAAGAGGAAGATCAGGCGCGAATAGTAGAAGGGTTTATAAAGGAAGACAAAAACGATGAGCAGCGCAATGCCGATCAGTATGCTGTTGAGAATGATCGTTATCTGATCGAGCAACGCTACGCGCGGCGTAGCGCGATAGAGACCTTGGGCGGTGAAGCGCAAGGCGAGCAGCAACATAAGCGGAAGAATGATCGGCAGAAAGGCGCTAAAGGCAACTTGGTTTTGGGTGGCTACCTCAACCACGATGTAGTGGAGCGGATCGGGCCAATCGGCCTGGTAGCGAAGCCAATAGGCAAAAACAAAGCCGAAAAAGATCAGAATCTGATCCCAAAGCGCCATACTGAGGGCCATCACCCGCCGACTCTGGCGTGCTAGCCCCACCTGATACGGTATGGCCAGCCTTGGCCGAGCAAGTTGACGGATGCTGCGATCCATCCAAGCTCCTTTTTTTGGTTGGTATGCGGCGGGCTACGCCCGCCGCATACCAACATTGTTGTTATCTTGATGTGCGGGGGCCTTGCCCCCGCGCCCCCGCCGCAAGGATGGGTTTGCGGGGGCCTTG
>RSAS01000819.1 GCA_003934145.1 Candidatus Viridilinea halotolerans
GCGGGAGGCGGGGAGGCAGGAGGCGAGGAGGCGGGAGGCGAGCAAGTCGCTCTTTCACCCTGTCCTTCTCCTAGCGCAACGCTACAGCCGTCGTCCTTCGTCACCCCTCTCCCGCTTGCGGGAGAGGGGGCCAGGGGGTGAGGGCCTTGCATGGCATCCCTATCACCCATTCGTGCCCCCGGCCCGTGAGTCGGTTGAGGCGCGTCCGCCGACGGAAGCAATGCCGTTTGCGCCATGGGTTGCGCCTGCGCTGGAGCAAAAATACGCAGCGGCCCAATCTCGCGGCTGCGGATCGTGAGGGTGGGGACGTACCAGGAGCGTTGGTCCTCCTCTTCGACGAAGAGGGCGCGGCGCATGCGGGCGGCGCTGGCTTGGATGCTGTGGCCGCCGTTGAGATCGCGCACGAGTAGTTCGACGGCGCGCGTCGCGGCGCTGATGCGCACGGTGAATTGCATCGCTAGGACGAGGGGGATGCCTTCGGCGTTGAGCGCATGGGCGACGCCGCTGAGCATGCCGTGGGCGGGTTGGTTGGTGTCGGGCAGGAGCGCTGCGCCGCGACAGGCGAAGAGGAGCACGATTTTGGCTTCGGCAAGGACTTTGGCGAGACGTTGGCTATCAGTCCACGCCTCGCCGCCATGTTCGCCGTCGAGCAGCAATCCACCTTGGCCCGCTTGGTAGTGCCCATGGCCGTAGAAGTAGATCAGATCGGCGGGGCGTTCGTTGATGGCGTTGACGAGCGCCGTACGGGTGACCGGCTCCAGTTCGCGCAGGCGAATCAGCCCTTCTGCCTCCAATTGGGCCAGGATGGTGCGGCGCGCCGTACGTTCGGCCTGGCGCACGCTGGCGGGAATGTGCGCTTTGGGGGCCAGTGCCAGCACATCGAGCGGCCTTTGCACTGGCAAAATCGGCGGCAGGGCCAAGGGCAGATCGAGGTGGCGCACACAGATCGCCTGCTGACCACCACTGAGCAGCAACGGCTGATCCAAACTATCGCGTAGCGCCTCCCACGGTAGCGCGGCGAGTTCGGTGGCGTAGGGCGGAAAACGCAGCGCCAGCCAGAGCATCACCCCGTTGGCGACTGCATGGTTGCGCACCGTCTCGAGCGCCTGCTGCGCCACTGTGTCGGCGGTCAGCGCGGCGAAGAGCAAGCGCCCAACGCGCCGGTCGGCAGCGCTGTCCACCAACTGGCGTTGGGCATCCCACAAGCCATAGCCAGCCAGGGTAGCCTGTTCGCTTGCGCTAAAGAACCACCAGGGATGGTTGGCCTGCTGCGCCAAGAGCGCATAGTTTGGGTGTTGCAGACAATCAAGGGCGCGCAGTAGCGTCGGTAGATCGCCAGGCGCAAAAGGCAACACCATCCGACTTTCACGCATGCCAAGCACCGCCGCCTCCCAGCGCAGCGCGACGTGCTGTGGATGGGGCGCGAAGGTGAGGGTCAAGTGGTGGTAGGGCGCTTCCGGGTGGTTCATTCTTGCCACTGTTTGGTTACATACCTACTGTTACACCAGTTACGAGTGATGAGTGACGAGTGACAAGTAAGATTTGCCTCATAGCAATGCGGTCTGACGTGATTCGTTATGCGGCATGTTCAACGGTAATTGGTATCACTCCACCAGCAGGCGCTGGTAGCAGACCGCTGCGCGCTGGTCGTCTTTGAGGTAGCTGTAGAAGGCGGCGGCGAGTTCGTAGTCGCCTTGCTGCTCCAATTCCGCTGCGCGCCGCCGCAGCTCGCTGGCGAAGTCGCCGCTGAAAGGACTGATGTTGGGCAGCACGGGGCGTAGCCGCTCCAGGATGCCGCGCTTGGCTTGGGTGGCGGACGGGGGCGGCGCGACCACAACGGGCGGTTGTGGTTGGTTGGGGCGCATTTCGATGCCACTGAGATCGACGGCGGGCATGGGTATGGCACGCATGCGGATGGACTGCGTGGGCGGCGCTGCATCCAGCGCAAGCAGATTGCTCAGCGGCACAAAAGCCTTTTGCTCAACTTCGTAGCGCCCCGTGGGCGTCAGCACGGTGATCTGGGCAGCATCGAGGCCGAGCGCAGGCACGAGTAACTCTGCGGGCAGGGTGGGCCGCAAGCGCATCCCACGCGGCAGCAACAGGTGGTCAGGGTTGGCGCGAACGAGCGCTTGGCCCAAGGGCAAGCCGCTGACTTCGCCCATTGTGGCGAGCAACAGCGCCGCGCCGTCGCCGATGGCGATCTGGCATTGCGCAAAGAGTGGCGCGGGTAGGCGGCACACCATGCGCTGCAGGCGTATCAAGGCAGCAGCATCGAGCAGCAGGCCATGGATGGGGCCGTGGCGCGGGCCGTCGGCGTAGAGAGCCAACGGGAGTTGGAAGGGTGCGGCGGGCGGCGCACTGAGTTTGACACTGGCCGGGGCGCTCAGTCTGGCCCTGCTGATCTCGTGCATGCGCGTGCGCGGCGCGGGGTTGGCGAGCAGCGCATAGCCCCAGGCTGGCCCGCCGTGGATCAGCAGGCAGTGGGGTGGCAGAAGTTCTTGCACATGAGGCAGGTAGAGCGGCGTCTGCTGATCGAGGGGCAGCAGCACACGGCGGGCGGGTTCGTGCGTCAGGCTGGCCGCTTCCAGCGCATCGGCCAAAAGAGTGGTATGGGGCAGACGGCGCAAAAAGTCGCAGACAAAGTCGGGTACTGCTTGGTCTTCGTCGCTGGCCGCAAGGTCGAAGAGGGCGGCTTCGCCCACCGTAGGGGCACGGCGTCGCCGTGCCCCTACGATGGGCTGCAATTGATCCGTAGTATCTTCGTGGTATTGTTCGGCCTGCTGCCATGTAAGCCAACGCACAGCATAGCGCAGCCCGTGGCGCAGCAGATAGCCCACGATCAACGGGGCGATGCGGCGGTCGGTGAGCAGCGCGATGCTTTCGGCTAGAACCGCATTGGAAAGCCAAGAATCTCGACGCCTTCGCCCCCTCTCCCACAACGTGGGAGAGGGGGTAGGGGGGTGAGGGCCATCCGTGGCATCCCTATAGCTAACCTGTGGCTTGCCAATGAAATGTTCTGTCTGCCCCCCCACAAGCGCCACCTGTAGCAGCGCCTCGAGCAGATCAGCGGGGCGCGGAGGGAGCGGGAGTGGCGGATCGTCGGGTTGCAGAATGAGGCGTTCGCTCGCGCAGGGAACCCCTTCTACATCATAGCCATAGGGCGCAGCAGGATCGGCGTAGGGCACGAAGATCTGTCCATCGCCAACGAAGAGACGCGCCCGCGCCAGTGTGAGCCGGGCGGCAACCAGGGCGGCGTGGGCCGCCGCAAGGGGAGGGGCAAGGGGAGGGCGCAGCCCTCCCCCACTGCTTTGCGCCGCAAGGGGAGGGGCAAGGGGAGGGCGCAGCCCTCCCCTAAAACCCCACTCACCAGGCGAATGGAGCATCACAAGAAAGAGATTGCCTGGATGGGCTTCGAGCTGCACACCGTGGGCCAAATCGGCCAGATGCGAAAAGGCGGCGAGGAAGGCGTGCAGCCGCTGGCGCCCGTGGAGCAGCAGAAGCCCCTGGCTGCCAACGACGCATCCTTGGGCATCGCGCCAGAGCCCGGCGTAGCGCGGGGCGACGTGGGGCGGCAGGGCGCAGAGGCGCAACGGGGCATCACTGCTCACGCTGACGAATCTCCTCAGGCGTCAGGGTGGAAGGAATCTCCGGCAGCGCCTCCAGCCCGGCATCGGCCACCTGAGGGCGTCGAAAGAGCCGCCCGGCAATCGCCTGGGCCATCTGATTGTGGTAGGCCTCCGGCGCAGTACGGTCGCCGTCGTCAATCAGAAAGCGTTCGATCTGGCCCGTCTCTTGGTTGAAGCGGAAGCGGATGGTGATGGGTTTGCGGGTGGTCATGGGGTTTTCTTTTTGGAGCCTCTATTGATACATCTACTTTTTGAGCTTCCGTCCGGCCCGCCGTTCACTACGCGATGGAGGCATATCAACCCGACCAGAACGACGGATGAGTTTATAGCGTACGGGATGGCGATAGAGAAAATCATCGGGTTCAAGCGCACCATCCTGGAAGCGTACCAGACCAATGCCACCGTCTTGAAGCATTTTAACTGCCAGGATAATCGGTGTCGCTTCAGGAAATCGCTCACGTAGCATACGTGCCATGTTGCTCAATTGAATTCGATTAATCATTTCCTTATTATGCTACACCGCCCCGCCCCAACGCAACAACACCACCTCTTCCCGCAACTGGGCGCGTGTAGCTGTGGCTAAACGTGTCCGAAAGAGATCTATGCCGGTGACTTGGTAGCCCAAGCTCTCAGCGATGTTAGCGAGTAGTTCGCCGGTTTTAATCATGACCTGGAGGTAGCTTGCTTGATCACCAACGACATAGGCGAGTTCAGCCCCAGGATGGAGGAGTGGGCGTAGTGCGGCGAGATGGCGTTTCATGCCGCCAAAGTAGAGTCTAGTGGTGCGTGCGTAGAGACGCTCAAAGCCTGAATTTTTGCCTAACTCGATCCGCCGCGCTTCGATGGCGTCGGCAATACGATTGATCTCAGGGTGATCGGCAACGAGGAGATCATCGTCATCACGCACATAGACGTTGCGTGTATTACTGCGTAATAGACCCTGTTTCATAGCACGCAATTCGGCTTTATTGTGTAAAAAACCCAATAGCACCGCTTCGAGGCGTGTGGTGCGCGTGTAGTCCTTCTCGTTGGGGTAGGGGGGCGAGGTGATGACCGCGTGTATCGTCTTTGGCGCTAAGATAGCGCTCACATTGCGTGCATCAGCATGGTGAACTAGAGCTTCACCAGCAGGCAGACGACGCAGCAAACTCAGATGTTCCGCCATTTGGCGCATAGTCGCCAGCCATGGCGCAATCACCGCAGCGTCGGATTTCGGTTTGCCTACACCCACCTCCGGGCCAAAGTGGAGATTGCCTACTGGACCAACTACTATCTTGGCTAAGGCGAGCCGCGCATGGTTGCGGAAGTGACCAACTGCTTGGATCGCGTCGCGTAGTACGAGAACCTTATGGAGCGGTAGTGGCGAAATCGAGTCGGTCAGGAGGATCTGCATCTGCTCGGCGGGTAGCGTACGCAATGGAGGCATGCTCGACGGCAGAAACATAGGGGCATCTTCTAGCCCATCACGCTGCAACTGTGCATAGGCGCAATCGGCAATGCGCTCCGCGTCCGCCCAGAGTTCTTCCGGTTCTGGCGACCAGTCGAGTTTCACTTGACCAGCGAAAGCCGCAAGTGGATTGGCCTCAATACCAATCGCACGAAAACCCCGTTTTTTACACTCAACCACCGTCGTCCCCGTCCCCGAAAAGGGATCGAGTACCCACTGCCCTTCTGCTACGCCAAACCGTTCGATATATGCCGCAACCAAGTGGGGTGGGTAGCTGAGGACAAAACGGTACCAATCATGCGCCGCTGCGTCGCGTGGGTCGAGATGGTTGATGGTCGGGTTCTTGCGCTGACCTTGGGTCATGGTGTATACTCTAGTAGAACAATTGAACTAGTATTATTCTACCCTATTTCGTATAGTTGTCAAGCGGGTCACCTCCGGTGGGCATGGCGGTTGCAAAGTCCTCCTGATTGTCCGCAGATTACGCAGATTACGCAGATTATTGCTTCCTCATCTGCGTAATCTGCGTAATCTGCGGATGCTATCTGAGCCTATTGGGACTTTGCAACCGCCATGCTCCGGTGGGGGTGTGGGGCGCAGCCCCGCGCACACCCTAGATGCGTGCCACGAGATCGATGATCGCGCCCTGCTCTTGATCCTGGATCACTTGGCCGCCATTCTCTTGCACCAGGCGGATGATGGCGCGGCGGTAGGTTTGGCCGAGCAGGTTGCCGATGGCGGCTTGTACGTCCTCTTCGGAGGTGCGCAGCAGGCTTTCGAGCCGTTCGTCGAGGATGGCCTGTTGCCGTTCGGCGGCTTCGCGTAGACGGGCTTGGGCCACTTCGCGTGCTTGCACTTCGGCCTGCTCACGTGCGGCGTTGCTGATCAGTTCTTCGCGGGCGGCAGCGAGACGGGCGTGGGCCTCGCGCTCCGCCTCGTAGCGGGCGCGCTCTTCCGTATGGCCGCGCCAATGGTCGTGGTAGTAGCGCCCTTCACCCTCCACCGCCACCTCCGCCTCCAACGTGCCACGAAAATTGCCCTGCGCCACCGCCGCCGCCTCGACCGTCTCGCTCAGGCGGGCGCGTACTTCAAGTTGGCCCGTGGTGGGCTGGTAGTGCAAGGTGATGCCATGCGCTAACGTCAGCGTGTAACTATCGCCCGCCGCTTGCCAACCAGCAAAACCCTCATCGAGCAACCCGCGCAACTCCTCCAGCGCCAACGGCCCCAATTCGTCGCCCAACTCCACCTGCGTGGCCAACGTCGCCTCAGCCTCTACCTCGGTCGCCTCTGTCACCCGCGCCTCAATTGTGCGCTGCCACTCCTCGCGCACGGTTTCGGCTAGGGTAACAATTACACGGCGGGGATTGCACATGCGTAGTTCCTTTGGCTCTAGTTGAGGGTTGCTGGGAGAACCTGGTTCTCCCAACAACCCTCAACTAGAGCCGCTCCTCCGCTTCAAGCTGATCTAAAACTAAATCAATAATCTGCTCCGTCTGCATGACGAGCGCCTGCCAGTCGTGTTGCGTGGCGTCGCTGCGCCGGGCGGCGCTGTGATCGAGGAGCTCCTGACGGGTGCGCTCTAGGTCGTGCAGCAGTGCGCCGTAGTAGGTTGCAGTGTAGGCGATGTTGGGCGTGGCGGCGGTGGCGCGGGCGCTGAGTTGGGCCAACTCTTGCCCCAGTTCACCCAATGGGCGCTCAGCACTGATGATCTGGCCACCGGCCCGTTCCACCACCGGCCCGACGATGGCGTGCAGCGCCGCGATCTGTTCGGGCCGATTCCAGATGTGCAACAAGACCCAGAGATCCGCCGCGCTGGCCGCCTGCGCGCCGCGTAGCAGCGCCGCCGCTGCGACGAGTTTGAGCAATTTGACCGCCCGTCGGTCGCTGAGGCTGATGCCTTCGGCACGAATTTGGCGCACCAGTTCGCGGTAGTCGTCGAAGATGGGCACGAGGTCAATCTGCTCCAGCGCATCGTAGGCGATCTGGAGTTGGTCGAGACTGTCGAGGATCGGCACGAGCGCCTCGTTACGCCCCAGTTTGATCCGCTCGCGCTCCATCTTCCAACCCGCCGCCAGCAGTTCGCGGAACTGCCGCTCATCCACGTTGTCGGTACGCACGCGCAGTAAAAAGCGATCATACAACGCCGCCAGATCGTCACCTTCTGGCACCTCGTTCGTTGCACCATAGACGCTGATCAGTGGCACGGTGATCTGTTCCAGGCCATTAAAGAAGAAGCGCTCGTTGAGAATCGAGAGCAGCGCGTTGAGAATGGCGCTATTGGCCTTAAAAACTTCATCAAGAAAAGCGACACGCGCTTGCGGCAGGGCGCGATCGATGTTGCGCGTAAACGTTCCCGCTTGGAACTCCTTAATATTGACCGGGCCAAAGATCTCGTTCGGCTCGGTGAAGCGCGTCAGCAGATACTCAAAGAGTTCACCCGCATCCTTGCGCGCCCCCAAAAGCACGACAAAACGCTTGATCAACTCCGATTTGGCGGTGCCGGGCGGCCCCACCAGCAGCAGATGCTCACGGGCCAATGCCGTAATCAGCATCAGGTCAACAACTTGGCTCTTGCCGACAAAGTCCTTCTTGAGTTGGTTGCTCACGTTGTCGCGCAGCAGCGCGATCAGGTCGGCGAGGGGGAGGGTAGTTGGCATGGGGGTCTACTACTTTTTTACCGTTTTTCACCGCAGAGAGCGCAGAGGAACGCAGAGTATGTCAGTGTGAAAGCTGATCTAAAATCATAAACCTCTGCGTTCCTCTGCGTTCTCTGCGGTAGAAATATCTCTAGGGGAAACTTTAGCGCTCACAACCCACTCACCAGCCGCTGCTCGCGGCGCTTACGCAGTTGCTCGATCTGCTCGCTGTAGGTGGCTGCGCTGATCAGCGCACCACGGCGCGCCATACGCGCAATGGCTTGGAAGATGGCGCGTACCTCGTCGCCGTTGAACTGCTCCGTTTCGCTGGCGATACGATCAAGCAGGGCGGCGTCTACGCTGGGTGTGGCGAAGGCGCGGGCGTGAATGGCGGCGATCTTACGCCGCGCCGAGTGGTCGGGCAGCGGAATCTCGATGGGCTGGAAGCGCGACGGACGCAAGAGCGCTTCGTCAATGATGTCGAGCCGGTTGGTGGTACCGATCACCAGAATGTCCTGATCGGCGCGAAAGCCGTCGAGTTCGGTGAGCAGTTGGGCGACGACCGCGTTCGAGGCGCGGTTGCCGCCCTCCATAAGCCCGGCACGCTGTGCGGCGATGCTGTCGAATTCGTCGAAGAAGATGACGGCAGGGGCGTTGCGGCGGGCGACGGCGAAGATGCGCCGGAGGTTACTCTCGCTCTTCCCCACCCACATATCCATAATTTCGGGGCCGCTCACCATCTGAATCGTCGCATTCATCGCATTGGCAATCGCCTTGGCGAAGAGCGTCTTGCCGGTGCCGGGCGGCCCGTGAAAAATGAAGCCGCGTGGGGCCAACTTGCGCCGCCGTTCGCGTTCATCATCACTCTCCGACGGCTGCGTCTGCTCGGCGAGGGCGAAGTAGGGGCTGCCGTCAAGCGTAAAAGCGGGCGGTTTGCCGGTAATCAACTCGATAGCATCAAAGAGTTCCGCCTTCACCGCTTCATAGCCGCCAATATCGTTGAAACTCACATCGGGAATCTCAACATCTTCACCATTGCCGCGCTTGAACTCACGGATCAGGTTCATCAGATCGCCCGTCGGCGTGTGGGGGTGGCTGTTGGCCGAGAGGTAGCGCATCGCGTTGCGAAATTGTATGGCATTGAAACCGGAGACATTTTTGAAGAGTATTTCGCCATCAAAGTGGGCAAAACGCTCAAACTCGGTCTGAGTGACAAGATAGGGAATCACATCGCGGCCCAGACCGGCCAGTTCAATGCGAATGGCGAAGCGATCCATCAGCACCTTGGGCAGGCCCAACGAGGGATCGATGAAGCCGAGCAGCGTCGGCGTGAACTCTTGGCTGCGGTAGAGCACCTCGGTGAGCATGCGCGCCTCGGGTGAGAGGGGGCCATCGTTGCCGCTACCGGCCAGCGTATCGAGGTGGCGCAGCACCAGCACCTGGTTGGCCTTAATGCCGGCCAGGTGGCGACCAATGCCCATGATGCGCATATTCAACCCGCTCACTTCGCGCTGCACCAAGCCGCGTTCGCCCCCTTCCAGCCCAAAGATCTCATGCTCTAGTAGGGGATCCTTATTGGACTGGCGCACGGCATGGCGGTAGATATGCTCCGCCAGCACCTTATCGCAGATCACCAGCACCGCAAGATCGTTACTCAGATAGCGCCCAATCTTCACAATCGCCTCGGCGTAGGCGCGCGCCACCGCCTCGCTATCGGTGAGCGTCGGCGGGGAGAGGTGGGGAGGCGCAGAGGCGAGAGGCGAGGAGGCGGGAGGCGGGGAGGCGGGAAGCGGGGAGGCGAGAGGCGAGGAGGCGAGAGGCGGGGAGGCGGGAGGTGGGGAGG
>RSAS01000114.1 GCA_003934145.1 Candidatus Viridilinea halotolerans
ACGCCTGGGTCGTGGTTGGAGCGAGTCGGATCAGGTCCTCCGGCAGGATGGTTGACCGGAGGATTGGTGAGTCGGGCTCAAGCAATGCAATACCCCAATCAAGCAGTTGGACCTCGCCATATTCGCCAATCACGACCTGTGATGGCTTCAGGTCACAATGGATCACGCCCTTGGAATGAGCATACGCGACGGCATTCATGACTTGGATCAGGATGTTGAGGTGCTTGAAGAGGTATTCCGTTGGCGGATTGCCCCCCTTGAAGTCTGCGTCAAGAAGGGAACTCCAGGACCGTCCCCTGACATAGCGCATCGCCATCAGGGGATATCCTTCCTCGTCGAGGTCAATTCCATAAACCGAGACGATGTTCGGATGGTCCAATTGTGAGGTGATCACCGCCTCCAGAAAGAAGCGATCCAGCGGAACCTGTCAATGATTTGAGACACATGGTCGCCATTATTTAGCGACTTCCTGGAGCTGCGTGGCGCCTTGGGGGGGATCCGATCGGTGCGGTTTGGGGGGATTGAGGGCGACGGTGGTTGGTGGGCGTTTCGGGGTGGGTTTTCCTTTCACGAAGCGGCCCGGAGTCATCTCGTAGGCGGCGGCGAGGGTCTCGGCCCGCACCTCCAGCTTCTCCTGCGCGGCGCCGCTGTGGACGTCGGCCGGGGTCAGCAGGGCAAGGGACTCGTGGCGGTGGTCGTTGTTGTACCACTCGAAGAACTTGCGACACCACCCGAGTGCCTCGGCTTCGGTTTCAAACCACCTTGGATATGTCGGTCTATACTTCATCGTCTTGAACTGCGATTCTGAAAACGCGTTGTCGTTGCTCGTCCTGGGGCGCGAGTGGCTCCGTTCTATGCCCAGTGATTCCAGCAGGTCCGTCAGTGGCCTGCCGCGCATCGCCCCGCCGTTGTCGGCGTGGATGACGAGCTCCTGCTTGTCTATATCGTGGCGCTCCACCAGGGTCTCGAAAAAATGCCGGGCCTCCGCCGCGCTTTCCGATCTGGAGAGGTACCACCCCACGATGAAGCGCGAGAACAGATCCATGCAGACATAGAGCTTGAGGGTCGCGCCCTTCACCGACGTCCGCAGGTGCGTGATATCCCACGTCCAGACCTGGCCCGGCCCAGTGGCGAGCAACTCTGGCGGATCGCGCCTGGGGTGGGTGGCTTGGCGGCGGCGCTCGCGCACCTCGCCGTTTTCCTTGAGAATGCGGTACATCGTGCGGGCCGAGCACAGGTAGCGCCCCTCATCGAGAAGCGTCGCACAGATCGCCGCCGGGGCCATGTCCACAAAGCGATCCTCGTGGGCCACGGCCAGGACGGCCTCGCGTTCCTTCCCTGAGAGCGCACGGTGATGTTGGCGCGGCGGGGCCGCCTCCGGCGGACTGGGAATGGAAAAAGCATCCTCCTTCACGGCTGCTTTTCTATACAGAGTGGCTGGCGCGACGTGAAGCGCCCTGCAGACGGGGCGGGTGGGCAGTTGGCGACGGGCCTCAAGGGCGAGATTCATGGCTTCCTCCCTTTGCTCTCGTCCGGATCCCAGCCCCAAATCGCGCGGGCTTTTTTTTGAAGGTCCAAAAGCGCCTCCGCCAGATCGAGCTTCTTTTGTAGGCGTTCATTGTCACGCTGGAGCTTTGCCATGGCCTTCTGCTCCGCCGTCTGGCGGGGTTTGGGGCCGCGCTTCCTGGGCTCAAGGGACACTTCACCATCGAGGGGGAACTCGCGGCGCCACTGCACGAGGCTGGAACTGTAGAGGCCCTCGCGGCGAAGGAGCGCGCCGACGCCGCCGACCTTGGCGGCCTCGGCGGCCTCGCGGACGATCCGCAGCTTGTACTCTCGGGTGAACGTCCGCCGCGTGGCCCGCGGGGACACCTCTGCGGAGGCTGGTTGGTTGGGTTTGCAGCCGTTTTTCTCGGTCATCGTTGGCTACCTGCCTTTTCTCCGCCCACTCAGTAATCTTTC
>RSAS01000419.1 GCA_003934145.1 Candidatus Viridilinea halotolerans
CAATCACCTATCCGTGACTTGCCGAGCGAATGTTCTGTCCGCCCTTAAACCCCCGTGGGGCGGGGTATGGGGAAACCCGGTTTCCCCACATTCCTCTGGGTGAAGGGGCGTGGGGAAACCCGGTTTCCCCTCACTTCCCAAAAGCCCCAAAGGGATCAAAAGCATCCTTGATTGCACGGGCCAACGCGGGGGCTTGGCCCTGTTCCCAGATGGGGGTGGCATCTGGCGGATCGTGCTGGTAGAGATGGGGCCATTGCGCTTTGAGTTGGGCTTGCATAGCGCCAAGGTCGGTCGGGTTGCCACTGGCCACTAGGTAGGCGACGCCGCTCATGGCGCGTGCCCCTACACACAATTGGATGTTGTGGTTGGCGGCGCTGGCTGTGGCGGTGGCCAAGGCGGCATCAAGGTCGGCGGGGTGGCAACAGAGGCGCAGGCGGCGTGTGGCATCGGGCAATGGCCCGTCGCTGATACTGGCCACTGCGTGCCAGAGGGCGTCTTCGTCCGCACCACTGAATTCTTGGATGGCGGTGGCCCCGTGGCTGGCCGCGTAGTGGCGCAACTCGGCCATGTGGCGCGCGACCGCCGCCGCATGGCCCTCGGCGCGGATGTAGAGCGTAGGCGCACGATGAGTGATGAGTGACGAGTGACGAGTGACGAGTGATGCGGGATACGGAATGCGTGAGGCGGGAAGCGGGAGGCGCGACGAGGAAGATTTGTTATATCCCAATGCGCTTTGGGATGCTGTGTTATGCGAACTGTTCAAAGATGGTTGAAAAGCTCCTCCGCCTCCCCGCCTCCCCGCGTCCTCACGTCCTTGCACCTCCACGTCCTCTCCTCCCCGCCTCCCCGCGTCCCCGCCTCCCCGCGTCCCCGCCTCTCCGCGTCCCCGCCTCCCCACGTCCTCTTCTCCCCGCCTCTCCGCGTCCCCGCGTCCCCGCCTCCCCGCGTCCTCTTCTCCCCGCCTCCCCGCCACATACTCTGCCGCCACCGGCTGCAAGCGGCTCGCTGCGAGCTGATCGAGCAGCGCAAAAGCAGAAGCTTGGTGCGCAAAGACAAGCGCGAGCGTCGCCGAATGGGGCGGGCGCGGGAAGAGGCGCAGGCTCACGGCGACAATGATGGCTAAGCTACCACGGCTACCTACCAGCAGACGCGGCAGGTTGTAGCCCGTCACATTTTTGACCACCTGTGCGCCAACACGCACCAGGGTGCCGTCGGCTTCCACCAGCGTCAGGCCCAAGACCCAGTCGCGCAGGGTGCCATAGCCGAGGCGTCGCGGCCCGTCGGCGGCGGTAGCCACCAGGCTGCCAAGGGTTGCCGTGGCCGCCGTTGAGCGATCCAGGGGCAACATTTGACCCTTGGCCGCCACGAGAGCCTGCAGGTCGCCAAGCGTCATGCCCGCCTCCACCGTGATCGTGAGGTCGTCGGGTTCGTAGGTGATCACGCGGGTGAGGCGGTGGGTGGTGATGCGTGAGGTGAGAGGCGAGGATGCGAGAGGCGGGGATGCGTGAGGCGAAGAGGCGAGGGGCGAAGAGGCGGGAGGGTTTATTGGAATGGCATTGCCATCGAACGCAGTTTCCTCATTGAAATGCCAAGAATCTCGCTGCCTTCGCCCCCTCTCCCACAACGTGGGAGAGGGGGACGGGGGGTGAGGGCCATCCGTGGCATCCCCAGAACCTGTTCGCTGTGCGTGAGGCGAGGATGCGGCAGGCGAGGATGCGGCAGGCGGGGAGGCGTGAGGCGGGGAGGCGTGAGGCGAGGATGCGGCAGGCGGGGAGGCGTGGCCAGTGACGCTCATAGTCAACCCTGCACGGTAGCAACAAGCGACAGCGTGCGCCAGGGCAGCGCTTGTGGCTGGGCTGATCGTGATTTGGGTGCTAGTTTGCGTTACATGCTCTGGCTCGATAATGGTGTGCAACTCAGCTTCAAGTTGTTGGAGCTTCAGGACTGGGGAGGGGTTTTC
>RSAS01000220.1:0-9329 GCA_003934145.1 Candidatus Viridilinea halotolerans
TACGTATCACTGGCACCTCGACCGTATCGTTGCGCGTGACCGTGCGGTTAGGCGTCAGGCCTTGGGTGCTCGCCACAAAACTGAAACCGAAACTGTCGGCGGGTGGGCTACCAGGGGTGTTGATGACAATGGCGAAATTGGCACTGGCTCCGGCGGCCAGATTGAAATTCAAGGCAGTTAGGGGCTGCTGGAAACTCCAGCCGCTTGGTGGTGTGCTGCTGAAGGTGGGCGGGTTGACCACAAAGCTACCCGGCTGGTCACCAGCGTTGGTCAGCGTATAGTTGAAGGTGGTCTGCGTAGCACCCTGGTTGAGGTTGAAGGGGCCATTGAGCGTCGGGGTTGGGCCTTGGGGCAGACGCGCCGTGGTGATGTTGCTGATCTGGTTCGAGGCGACATTGCCCAAGGTGGCTCTGATGGTAGTGGTATCGCGCTGGCCCTCGGTGGCCGCAGCGGGAACGCTCACTACAACCGGCACATCCACCGTCCCCCCGGCGGGCACCGTCACCTGCAACGGGCCGCGTGCCCAGCCAAGATCTGAAGCGATCTGGATATTATAGGTAAGCGCAACTTGGGCCGTATGGGCGAGGCGATGAGTATAGGTGTACGTAGTGCCAGCCAGCAGGCTCTGCTGGTTGGGGTTGGCCTGGGTGAGATTGAAGGTCGCAGGGGTGCAGGAACCAGCCGCAAAGGGGCCGATCTGGTTGCTATAGGGCGACGTGTTATTGTTGCTATCGGTAACCGTCGCGGTCAGGTACTCTTGGCAGAAGGGCAGGTCAATGGCGAAAGCGCCACCGGTGCCGGTCGTACCACTGGTAACATAGACCGGCCCCTCGCGGGTCTCGGTACTCAGGTTGGAGGTAAAGATCTCGACGGTGCAACCCGCGCCGCAATCGGTGGCACTCCCCTGGATACGCGCCAACTGCACCCCCGGCGTGGTAGCGGTGAAGGTGAGGCTGGTTGGGGCGGCACGATTGGCATTGCCATTGAAGAAGAGAAAGATGCCATCACCATGGTGGAATTGGGTAGTATTGCGCGAGATCAACACGCGGGTAGCGGTATCTACGAATACGCCACTGCTCGTCGCGGCGGTGGTATGGTCGCTATTGCGCACGAGGCGATTGCCAATAATCCGATTATTTCCCGCAGCGGTGGTGTTGCCTGCTCCAGTGATCGAGTTGTCACCCACGCGCACGCCAGGATAGACCAGCGACCCGCCTGCGCCGCTACCATTGTAGGCAATCAAATTGTTTTCGATACGATTTTCGTTGCCATGTACAATCTTGATGCCCTCTTGCAGATTGCGCGGGGCACTTGCCAGTTGCGCCGCCGACGGAATTGAGGTAAAGGCGATCTCGCCGCTAACCGGCGCACCAATTTTATTATCAATGATCAGATTGCTATTAGCATTATAGTTCGTTGCCGAGAGACCGATGCGGATGCCAATCGCAAGACCACCGATCAGGTTGTTGCGAATGGTGTTGTTGGTAGTGCGGGCGAGCAGAATACCATCACGGCTGGAGGTTGGCGTATTGAGGCGACCGGCGCCATTGGCACTAACACCGATGTAGTTACCTTCAATAATGTGGCCGCCGGTAGTGCATGTGCCAGCACAACCACTAAGATTCGCTGCCCCAGGATTGACGAGAATGGCAAAACTGCCCCCACCAGCGAGACTATTGCTAAAGGCAATAATATTGCGTTCGGCGCTATTGGGGCCCCCGACGGTGACACCAGTCCCATGCTCTAGGAAGATACTCGCCGCTTGGTGGGCCGTGCCCGGAAGGGTGGAAGCGGTGCCATTGGCATTGGTGCCAATCAGGTTGCCCTTGATAGTATGGCCACCCGAGCGCACACGGATGCCATAGAGCCCACTGGCCGCAACAATATTGCCCGGGCCAATCGTGGCGCGCCCGGGGGTTACCGCAGGGTTCGTGGGCTGGTTGCGCCCCACATAAATGGTTGCACTGCCCGGTTCACCTCCCGTTGCATTGCCCAGCAGCGCCCCACCCGATGTCATGCCCAAACGATTGCCCGCGATAGTCACATCGCCCCAAGCAAATGAGGTATCTTCAAGGTAGATACCATTGCGCGTATTGCCCGCGATCACATTGCCGCTACCTGCAACCAATGGATCGCCAATGAACGTATTACGCGGGCCATAGGCCCCCGCTTCGCCAATTGCAATCCCAATGCGGTTGGAGAGGGCCACCCCGCTCGGGCTGACGCCAATGTGGTTGCCCACAATGCGCGTGTTGTTGGGAATAAGATCACTGATCAACGTCACAGTGCCATGGCTACCCACCGCGATACCCGCAGCAATAATACCTGATCTTTCAGAAATAAAAGTACCAATAACATTATTGCTAATAGTAGTATCATTTGTAGCTGCACGTACATGAATCCCAGCAACAGCCCCTTCCGTATCGGCGCTAAGCGGCTTTGCGTTTGCTACGGCGTTAGGGCCAATGTAGTTACCTTCAATGCGATTGCCCGTGTTGTAGCGGACGGGATCGAAGGTCTGACCAATAAGCCCAATGCTTCCCTGAAGGTTCGCACTAATCACATTGCGGTCACGGTCGCTATTGGCCCCAATGATATTGTTACTCGCACCATTTTTGATCAAAATGCCATAGCCCGCATTACCAGCCGCGTTGGTGCCATTGGCAGCGAGGCCGATCCAACAGTTGTAGATCGCATTATTGCTGCCCCGATCAATAATAATTCCAGCTCCAACGTCATCGGTAGAGCCCGCCCCCATCGGCACACGGATAATACCTAAGCCCCGGATGACATTGTTATCGGAGGTAATTTGAAGACCATAGGTCATACCGCCTGTAGCAATACCAGCAGCGTTAATGAAGATCGTCGGATTGTAGGGTGCGGCGGCACTGGTGGCATCAATTGTTACCCCACCGACGCTCAGAGCGGGCAGAATGCCGCTCAGCGCAATCTCGCCACTAACGCTGAAACGAATCGTACTCCCCGCCGTCGCCTGGGTGAGTGCGCCGCGCAGGGTACACGTAGTCGCGTCACAGACATTCGTATCAAGCAAGCTATTGACCGTGAAGGTCGGCCCCTGCGCAGCCAATGGGCGGGGCTGCAGGATCGTCATGAGGAGCATGGCAAAGAGCAGTAGAAGGTTCGCGTGGCGGTAGCGCGGTGCCATGGCACGGCTCCTTTTCTATTTTTTGCTGGGTTGGGGCGGCTACGCCGCCCCAACCCAGCAAAAACGGTTTGGGTGCGACCAAACATGTGTGGGGCGGCGCCCCACGCCCCGCCGGAATGCGGGAGGATGCGCGGGAACTTGGTTCCCGCGCGCACCCTCAACATGTGTGGGGCGGCGCCCCACCCCCGCCGGAATGCGGGAGGATGTGCGGGAACCTAGTTCCCGCACGCACCCTTCCCCATTGTAGGCACGTTAGCACCGTCTACTTCACTACCAACGGCAGCCAGACCCTATAGCGCCGCGTCGGGTCAGGGTCAGGATCGGGATCAGGATCGGGATCAGCGGTACCGGTGATGCGAATGGTATTGGTGGCTATGGCGTCGCCAATGATTTCGCCAGTGGGGCTGCCAAGACGGAGGAAGACATTGATCGTCTCCAGTTCACCCACCTGTAGGCGGTTATTAACCGTCACCACCGCCCGGAAATCGGCATCGCGGAAGCGCCCGTTGGCTTCGTCGTTAACGGTATCCAGCGTGAAACAGCCATTGCTCTGGATGGTGAAGCCATCCGTGGTCGAAACAAAGCGCACCGTACTCTGCTTATTGGCACTATAGTCTAAACAGAAGGTAGCAATACCGTTGCTGCGATTGAGGGCGGTATGGGCGAAGAAGACGGTTGCGCCTGCCAGAGCTTCTTGATCGCCACCACCCAGCAGGTCGGCGATAGCGGCGAGGCTGGCGCGCGTAGTGGCGGTGGCAGTGCGTATGATCTCGCCGTAGCCATCCTGCGCACTAGCGGGCACACTGGCGGTCAGCGTCGTAATCGCCTCAGCCCCCTCCTGGGTACCTTGCGGCACGAGCACCGTCACACGGATGCTATCCTCAGCGCCAGGGGCGAGGGTGATACTCTGTTTGTTGAGCGTCGTCGTCCAGAGGGTGGTGGGACCGACGCTATCGCGCGTAGCAGCCGAGAAATTCACCGTCACGCTCACATTGCCATCGTTGCGCACGGTATAGACATGGTCGGCGGTCATACCTGGACGCACAGCGCGCGTACTGGCAGCCGGAGTGAAGACAATCACCGGGCGGGGCAACATAGTTGTTTCGAGCAGCGCCGAGGCCCCAAGGTTGGCCCCGGGCGTATCGTTGATCGCATTGAGCGTCACCGTCTGCGTGGTGCCCGCACGTACCGTCGGGTCGGTGCCGGTAGGCAGAGTTAATGTAACGGTGACTGGAATAACCAGGCCGTCGGTGAAGATCAGCGTGGTATTGAGGGGCGGCTCGGCGGTGGCCCCCCATGTGGCGGGCAAATTGGGGATGCTGAGGCGCACATTGGTGAGATTGACCGTACTCAGATTGCGCAGTTGCATCACGTAGGTCACCACATCGCCCGGTGCAGCGTTTTGGGTGAGGGTAAGCACCTCATCGGCGATGCCAGGGACGATCTGGCCGCGCTCCTCAAAGACCAGCGCACGCGTAATGGGGAAGGTGGCATACTCGGAGCTATTGCCGCTGCCGTAGAAACCATCGGAGGTAACAAAGAGCAGTTGAGTTACGCCGGTGAGATCACCGATGATGCGCCGCGAGAAAAAGCCAGTTACGGGATCAACCAAGAAACGGTCTTCCCCCTCAATGCTGAAGGTATCGGTGCTGGGCACCGAATAGACCAAAACCCCACCCTGGCCCTGATTGGCGGGCAGATCATCCAAGGGGCGGAAGATCTGGACGGTACAGGTAACACAGGCCGACATGAGGTTAAGTTCACGCTCAATCTTGTTGGTACTGGTGAAAACATAGCCCTCAAGGATGTTGGTATCAACGAGGCGCAGGCGCAGGGGATCATTAAGTGCCCAAGGGTTAATCCAGGGAGGATCGATGTCGTGGTTGGGCACACTCGGATTGCCAGGGTTTTCGAGCGTATAGGGGTTGTAGCGGGTTGAGCCTTCGAGCAGAATCGAGCCGACATTGCCCCAGAGCAGGTTGCTGCGGAAGCCGATGCGATCCACGTTGCCACTGAGGAAGATGCCATGGCCCGTATTGGCGCGCAGCGTATTGGTAAGGATCTGCACATCGGCGAGCCATGGCTGATAGGGCTCATCAGGGTTGCCAAAGACAGCAATCGCGTGGCCAGTGTTCTCGGCGATCAGGTTTTCGGTAATTGAGATCAACTGCGAGCCAATCGGGCGCACATCAAGGGTCGTGTTGATCATGATGCCGCCACCACCATTTTTGAAGATAGCCTCGGCATCACGGTTATTCTGAATCGTCGTGGTAAAGACATCGGTAAGGCGGATGCCAACCCCACGATTGTGGCGAATACGGTTACCGTGGGTTGTTTCGGGGCCACCAATGGTTACGAGGGTGACATTATTGAGCACAATGCCGTGGCCATTGGGAAAGGTGCGCGGTTGTGGTTCGCCGGCAACGGCAAACTGGAGGCCAATCTGGTTGCCACGGATCGTCACCTCACCCGTGCCGGGCCCAGTCACCCGCAGACCAGCGGCATCATTGGCGGAACCAGCATTGCCCGCGATCGTATTATTACTAATTTCCACCTTACGCGCCCCATTAGCGACGGCGATCTGCGTATCACCGCCATTAGGGGCCACCAGCGGATTATTCTGTGGGTCGCGGTAGAGGCCAAAACTACTATTGCTTACGATGGTATCGTTGCCACCATTGATAAAGAGGCCCAAGCCGGTGTTGGCGGCAACGTGGGTATCGGCAATAATCTTGGTTTCGTTGCTATTATTGACTGCAATACCCGGGCCAAGATTGGGCAGGCGGATGCGTCGTTCGGCATCAAGGCCAATAGTGCTTGTATCAATTGTAATTACTTCGCCATTATCCACCCGAACGCCATAGGCGTTGTTGGCACCAATGACACTGCCGTAGATGCGACTAAAACGGGCACCATTGAAAAAGACGCCACCCTGCGCATTATTAATAATGCGCACCTCATTAATAAATGCCCCAAATGAGCCATCACTGACATAAACACCATTGCCGGTGTTTTCTGTAATAAGACCACCACCAACTTCAACATTCCTAGCGTTGATGATATTGACGCCGTGGCCACCATTGCGCAAAATGACACTGTCGAGTACGGCATTGCGTTCACCGCCAGTAATACGGATGCCATCATCGCTATTGCCGCGCACGCGACTCGTTCCACCGATGAACAACTGCGAGTCGCGGGAATTTTGAATAAGGACACCAAAACGGTTGGGCAGATCGAGAAAATTGTTGGGCTCACTGCGCAACACGGTGCCAATGTAGGTGCGGGGGCCATCAAGACTGGTGAAGGTCGCATCATCAATCAGCAAACCCGGGTTACCTGCATGGCCTGCAATGATCAGATAGGCACTCTCACTGCTCTCAAGGCGATTTCGGGAAGCACCGGAACCAATACGAATACCACCGCTCCCATTGGCCACCGCCGCATCACGGCGAATATTGATACCCACTTCAACGCCACGGATCAGGTTCTCATCGCTGCCCGCGCCAGTGATATTGATGCCATAGCGCGCATTGCCGCTAATGAGCAGCGGAGCGCTATAGTTACCGAGCAACTCATTCTTATTGGCCCCGACTTCGATACGAATGCCATCGCCGCGATTGGGCACCGCCGTCGTGCCTTGCCCCGGCCCAGAGCCAAAATCGAGCCCAATGCGATTGGCACGCACTTGGTTCTCGCTCGTACCGGCGCCACGCAAGAGAATCCCAGCGCGGTCGGTCTCACCAAGCGGCCCATTGCCACTAATAATATTGGCGCTATCGGGGCTTGTGCCGCCAATACGATTGCGTTGGCTAACCCCATTGCTATCGGAATTGATATAAATCCCGGCTTGTTCATTAAAAAGACTAATTGTTCCTGGGCCGATCCCTATATCATTCTTCTCGATAATATTGTTACTTGCGTTGTGAATATAGATCCCAGCGAAACTATTGCCCCCAATGCGGTTCTCAATGATCTGATTGCGCTGCGCACCGGCCTCAATCTGAACGCCATAACGATTGGCAGCGGTACTCGTGCCATTGGGCAAAACACCGAGATAATTCTTTTCAATCAGATTATCAACCGCTTCAACGCCAGTAATCAGAATAGCCACACCATAATCAGTAAAACCTGTATAGGGGAAACCAGTGATGCTTAACCCACGAATGGTAATATTATTCTTGGTTAGCTTAAAAGCAGGCTGCTGTAAACCATTGCCATTAATATGAACGCGTGGCTGTTCGGGGCGGTTAGCAATGGCATCAAGGATCAAGTTGGGCTGATCAATCAGCAACGTGCCCAAACTGGGAGCAATAGTAATAACTTGAGTACCCGAAAAGATGGTGGGATCAAAAAAGATTCTGCTGCTGACGCCATCGCGATTGGCCATGGCAATAGCTTGGCGCAGCGAACAGTCATTATCAGAAGTGGCGCGGCAATAGGTTTCGCCCTCCTCAAAGGCGCGATCCTCAGTCGTATCCACGAGATAATCGGCATCGTCTGCCGCCGCGAAGCGCGGCACGAAGGCGAACGCCGAGAAGATCATGGCGAGAATCAGAAAAAAGAAAGGCTGTTGCTTGCGGAAGGCCATCGCGAACTCCTTAGACTCAGGAAAGGTTGTTGTACAGATTGTACAACATCCGCGCACGCGCGGCTATTCTTGCCAGTCGCCCCGCCTCGCGCCGTGCGATGACACAACATCCGCGCACGCGCGGCTATTCTAGCACTTTCTGGGCAGTTACGGTAGGGGGCGGGGGTAGGAATTGAGTCCTGAGTATCCACAAGGGGAGGTTATTCTGCGCTTCATCTAGGTAGTGGCGACTTTAGTCAGTTGAGGTCTTTGGGTGCGACGGAAAGCCGACTAAAGTCGGCACTACGACGGCAAACCGAGAAGCTCGTTTCTGAAACCATCCCTCAGGGCGGTAATGCAGGGGTTCAGGGAGGGCAAGGCATCTCCCGAACAGCTTCTTGTCTGCTGCGCGTTGGCTTCGAGAAGCTCAGCCAACTCGTAACAGTGTATATGCCTAACCCTGCTGCTCCTCTTCAAAACCCAGCGCCTCGGCCACGATATAGAGCGGGCGGCCCTTTACCTCGTCGTAGATGCGTCCGACATATTCGCCAATAATGCCCAACGAGATCATCTGGATAGCGCCGATGAAGAGCACGCTCGCCAGGGTTGCCGCTTGGCCATAGAAGGCCGCGTCCTGCGGGTTGGGCGCACCTAAGCGCAAGACAAAGACCACCAGAATGAAGAGCATGCTCACCGTTGCGGCAAAGAAGCCCAAATAGGTTGCGAGTTGCAGCGGCAGGTAGGAGAAACTGGTAATGCCGTCCAGCGCAAACTTGAGCATCTTGCGCAAGGGGTACTTGGTGCTGCCCGCTGTGCGTGCGTGGCGGCGATAGGCCACGCCGGTACTCTTAAAACCCACCCAGACCGAGAGCCCGCGCATGAAGCGGTGGTGTTCGCGGATACGCTTGAGCGCTAGTACAGCCTTACGATCCATCAGACGAAAATCACCCGCATCCACAGGAATATTCACACTGGTAATACGATCAATCAGCCGGTAGAAAAAAGAGGCCGTAAAGGTCTTGAACCAGGTCTCGCCCTCGCGCTCGGCGCGCACCGCATAGACCACCTCGTAGCCCTCGCGCCACTTGGCGATCAGGTCGGGAATCACCTCCGGCGGATCTTGCAGGTCGGAATCGATCACCACCACCGCTTGGCCGCGCGCATAGTCAGCGCCGGCGGTAATCGCCAGTTGGTGGCCAAAATTGCGCGAAAAGTTGAGCACCTTCACACGCGGGTCGCGCTCGTGGATGCTGCGCATAAGCGCCGCCGAACCGTCGCGGCTGCCATCGTTGACCAACACGACCTCAAAGGGCTCACCGAGTCCTTCGAGCATGGCGACGGTGCGTCGGCAGAATTCTTCGACCAATGCCTCTTCGTTAAAGACCGGTGCCACCACCGAGTAGGTGGGCACTGGCTCGGTAGTTGTCAAGGTTTTTTCCTCCCTTGGTTTTTGTTGCGTGGGGGCGGCGTAGCCGCCCCCACGCAACAAAAAGAGTTTTTTGGGGGCCAAGCCCCCGCGCCCCCAGGCGGGGGATGTTTGCGGGGGCCAAGCCCCCGCGCCCCCAGGCGGGGGATGTTTGCGGGGGCCAAGCCCCC
>RSAS01000220.1:9429-9531 GCA_003934145.1 Candidatus Viridilinea halotolerans
GCGCCCCCGGACGGGGGATGTTTGCGGAGGCCAAGCCCCCGCGCCCCCAGGTTTAAGGGCGGACAGAACATTCGCTCGGCAAGTCACGGATAGGTGATTGGG
>RSAS01000598.1 GCA_003934145.1 Candidatus Viridilinea halotolerans
CCCGCCTCCCGCCTCCCGCCTCCCGCCTCCCGCCTCCCGCCTTCCCGCCTCTCTAGCACCAAGGAGCCCCCCATGTCCCTCCTTCCTACGGCCAGCGTCTCCGCTCTGGCCGAGCATGTTGGCCAGACAATAACGCTAGCCGGTTGGATCTACCATAAGACCGAAAAGGGTAAGTTGGTCTTTTTGCAACTGCGTGATGGCACCGCGACGGTGCAGTGTGTCGTCTTTAAGAAGAATGTGAGCGCTGAAGCATTTGCGACGGCGCAACAACTCACGCAGGAGGCATCGTGCCGCATTACGGGCTGCGTGCGCGCCGATGAGCGCGCCCCCGGCGGCTTTGAGCTTGATGTGGCCGATCTGGAGTTGGTGGGTAGTAGTAACGATTACCCGATTACGCCTAAGGAGCATGGTGTCGAGTTTTTGATGGAACACCGTCACCTCTGGGTGCGTTCGGCGCGCCAGCACGCCCTGCTGCGCGTGCGCGCCGAGGTGATTGCGGCAGCCCAAGAGTGGCTCAATGCCCAGGATTTTGTGCGTTTTGATACGCCAATCCTCACCGCAACGGCGGCTGAGGGCACGAGCAATCTTTTTGCTACTGAGTATTTCGATCTGGGTACGGCCTACCTCGCGCAGACGGGCCAACTTTATGTCGAAGCGGGCATGATGAGTTTTGGCAAGGTCTATTGTTTTGGCCCAACGTTTCGTGCCGAGAAGAGCAAAACCCGTCGCCACCTCACCGAATTCTGGATGATCGAGCCAGAAGTGGCTTTTGCCACCCACGAAGACAATCTCGTGTTGCAAGAGCAGTTTATCAGCGCCATCGTGCAGCGCGTACTGGAACGCCGCCGCGCCGATTTGGTCGTCTTGGAGCGCGATACGACCGTTTTGGAGCGCTGTCTGCCGCCCTTCCCGCGCATCACCTACGACGCGGCGTTGCAATTAATTGCCGAACGTCAAGGCGAAGTGGAGGGCGCCACGCCACTGACCTGGGGCGATGATTTCGGTGCGCCGCACGAGCAGTTGATCGCCGCGCAGTTTGATCGCCCCGTCTTTGTCGAAAAGTACCCCGCCGCGATCAAGGCCTTCTACATGCAACCCGATGCCGAGCGGCCCGACGTGGCGCTCTGTGCCGACCTCTTAGCTCCCGAAGGCTACGGCGAAATCATTGGCGGCTCGCAACGCATTCACGATGTCGCGCTCCTCGAACGGCGCATCATTGAACATGGCCTGAAACGTGAAGACTACCGCTGGTATTTAGATCTGCGGCGTTACGGCAGCGTGCCACACAGCGGCTTCGGCATGGGCATCGAGCGCGTCGTCGCCTGGATCACCGGCACGCGCCACATCCGCGAGACGATACCATTTCCTCGCATGCTTTATCGGATCTACCCCTAAGCGCAATACCTTTCGAATAAGGACGAGCGTAGACCTCACAGGTCTTTCATGACGGCATCCCAATGCGGCAGGGCAGACCTGTGAGGTCTTATTTGAAGCGTATTGCCCCTAAGCGTGATGTGCACATCACGCTTAGGGCGGCAGCCCTAAGACCCACTGTTGGGGCTGCGTCCAAATTCTGTTTTTTTGTTCCGTTTTGGCGGCTTCGCCGCCAAAACGGAACAGAAAGAGTTTTCTTGGGGGAGGCAAAGCCTCCCATGCGCATGAACGTAAGGGGCCGCAGGCCCCTTAACCCCCCGCCGGACGGGGATTCTTCGGGGGCCATGCCCCCGCGCCCCCGCCGGACGGGGCGATTCTTCGGGGGCCATGCCCCCAAACCCCCGCCGGACGGGGCGATTCTTCGGGGGTCTGGCCCCCCAACCCCCGCCGGACGGGGCGATTCTTCGGGGGTCTGGCCCCCCAACCCCCGCCGGACGGGGATTCTTCGGGGGCCATGCCCCCAAACCCCCGCCGGACGGGGATTCTTCGGGGGCCATGCCCCCGCGCCCCCGCCGGACGG
>RSAS01000451.1 GCA_003934145.1 Candidatus Viridilinea halotolerans
TTCGAGGCCATCAAGGTTGCGCAGATTGCCGCCATATTCTGGGATGAGCGAGTCGACAAGGGTAATCTCGGCCTCTAATTCAGCCAGCCGGTGGGCCAAATTAGCCCCAATGAAGCCGGCACCGCCGGTAATCAGAACGCGACTGCCCGCGAAGGCGTTGTGGAGATCAGAAGAGGATGGAGACATAAGTATTCCGGGAGTGAGGATGCGAGGATGCGGGGATGCGGGGATGCGGGGATGCGAGGATGCGGGGATGCGGGGATGCGGTGATGCGGGGATGCGCCCGTTGATCCTCACACCCTGGCCGCCCTCTCCCCAGGGCATCCCAGTTACCTATCCGTGGCACGTAGAGTCAATGTTCTGTTCACCCATGAACGGCGGGGGAGAGAGGGGGCCACAGCGTTATTTTTGCGCTATTGCCAATAACCTATCCGCGTCCTCGCCTCCCACCTCCCGATCCCACCTCCCGCGTCCTCGCCTCCCACCTCCCGCTCCCACCTCCCGCGTCCCGCGTCCCGCGTCCCGCGTCCCGCCTCCCGCCTCTCGCCTCTCGCTCCCTCGCCGCATCCTCGCGTCTCGCGTCACTGGCTCTTCCGCCCCTGTGCCTGACGGCGACGCGCAATCTGGCGCAGATGCTGGCGGCGCACCACCAGCTTCCACCAGAGCTGGATGAGTTGCACGACGGTGCGCCAAATGCGTGGAAAGTTGAAGAACTGGCTCTGGCCGTAGGTGCGATGATAGTGATGGACGGGCACCTCAGCAAAACGAAATCCGGCGTCTTGCAACTTCTTCACCAGTTCAAGGCAGATGGTGCCGCTGTCCGATTCGAGATCAACGATGTCAAACACATTGCGTCGAATCAAGCGGAAATCGCAATCCACATCGCGCAGCTTAAAGCCAAAGAGCAGTTTGACGGTATGGTGGTAGACCCGCCCAATGATCTTACGATGCAACGGATCGGAACGGTCAATTTTCCAACCATTCACCACATCAACATCAGCGCGCAGTGCGGGCAAAAGCAGTTTCAATTCACCGGGATCGTATTGGGCATCGCCATCAGTGTAGAAGATGAGGTCCTTGGTCGCACTGGCAAAGCCCACGCGCAGCGCCCCACCATAGCCCAACGGCTCGCGGTGGGTAAAGACGCGCAAATGAGGATAGTGTTCGGCCAACGACTCAAGCACCTGCACCGTATAGTCGGTGCTCCCATTCTCAACGACAATCACCTCATAATCGTCAGTCAACTGCTCAAGCGTCTCGATCACACTAACGACCATACTCCCAATCGTGCCAGCATCATTAAAAGCCGGGAAGAACGCAGTGATGCTCGGACGCTCAGCCATGGACAAGATCCTTTATCCTAGCGGTGAAAAGCGCAACTCGGCGGTCATTATATAGCCATCCTTGCGGATTTGTAAATGGGGCGGCTACTTCCGGCGCTCCGTCGCCTCCATGAATCTTGTGGGAAGGGTGCGCGAGGGAACCAGGTTCCCTCGCGCACCCTTCCCACAAGATTTGGGGCGCAGTCCCTACGACTTTGGCGTGGCATTGCCCCCCCCGCATCCCGATTTGACAAATGTGCAGACTGCTAGTATACTCCCCCCTTGTGAGCAGGACGCTCCTAGCGGGGCGCTGTAAGACAATTGAGGTATAGGGCAAATGGGGCAGTGCTACGGCCTGCGCCATATTTTTTCGCCTAAACCTTGTCGTACCTTTCCAACTGAAGCGAACGTGGATATTTGAAGTAACGTTCCGTTTTCCTGTACCACCACCTCGCGTGGGGGTTCGGGGGAGGCAAAGCCTCCCCCGAAGATCCCTTTCTCTCTCGTGTTGGCGGCGAAGCCGCCAACACGAGAGAGAAGAGAGGCTGGGGCGTAGCCCCAAAGGTGGTACACCCCCGCCATGCGCGGGTAGGGAGGGAAGACATGATGAGCACACGATGGATGCCC
>RSAS01000013.1 GCA_003934145.1 Candidatus Viridilinea halotolerans
GCGTTCCAGTGCAGAAGAGCAGACCTGTGAGGTCTTATTTGAAACGTATTGGGCTATGCCCCCGAACCCCGTCGGCTTGAGCCGCCCGGCATGGTCGGCGCTAACAAAACATTACGTCCCCCCATGCCCCCTTTCTTGCACATTGGCCAATCTGCGGCTATCATGCCGCCTATGCTGCGTATTGGTATTTTTGGCGGCGGTCAACTCGCCCAAATGCTCACCCAAGCTGCTCTTGGCCTTGGCCTCGAGACGGTGATCTTTGAGCGTACCCCCGATAGTCCGGCAGGGCGTTTGGTCAAGCATGAGATTGTGGGGCCATGGGACGATCCGGTAGCTTTAGCGCATTTTGCCGATTACAGCCATCTGGTGACGCTAGAGAATGAATTTGTTGATGCACATGTTCTTGCACAGCTTGAGGCCGTAGGAAAGCCCGTCTTTCCCACAGCGGCTACGGTTGGCTTGGTGCAAGATAAGTTCACCCAGAAGCAGCGCATCGCGGCGGCGGGCTTGGCGGTGCCACCCTTTCGTGCGGTGGCAACGCCCGCTGAAGTGCTGGCCGCTGCGGCTGAGTTTGGCTGGCCGCTGATGCTCAAGGCGCGCCGTAATGGTTATGATGGCTATGGCAATGCGACCGTGCGCTCCCCGCAAGAACTTGACGCGGCTTGGCAGCGTCTCGCCGCCCGCGGCAGCCCGCTTATGGTTGAGGCGTGGGTGGAGTTTAGACGCGAGTTGGCGCTGATGGTGGTGCGGGGCCGCGATGCAACGCTGGCCGCCTACCCTGTGGTAGAGACGGTGCAGCGCGAGCATGTCTGTCACACGGTGCTTGCCCCCGCGCCGCTGCTCTCCCCCCCTGCGGCTGAGGCGGCGACGGCGTTGGCCTGTAGCGCAATTGAGGCGATTGCGGGCGTGGGCGTCTTTGGCGTTGAACTCTTTGAGCTAGCCGATGGCCGTATCCTCTTTAATGAACTCGCGCCGCGCCCCCACAATTCAGGCCACTATACAATTGAGGGTTGTGTCACTTCGCAATTCGAGAATCACCTACGGGCGATCTTGGGTTGGCCCTTGGGCGCAACCGATCTGCGTGCCCCGGCGGTGGTGATGGTGAATTTGTTGGGCCAACGCCACGGCCCCGTGCCGCCCGATGCGCTGCACGCCGCCTTGGCCATTCCTGGCGTCCACATCCATCTCTATGGCAAACGCGAGGTGCGCCCCGGACGCAAGATGGGCCATGTGACCGCGCTGGGCCAGACGCTGGCTGAAGCGAAGGATGTGGCGCAGCGTGCGGCGGCGTTGGTGGAGGTGTGAAGCGAGGAGGCGAGGAGGCAAAATGAAACCTCTCATCGGCATCATCATGGGCAGCGACAGCGACCTACCAACCATGCGGGGGGCGCTCGATGTCTGCAAGGAATTTGAGGTAGCCCACGAAGTGCGCGTCGTTTCGGCGCACCGCACGCCCTTTGATATGATTGAGTATGGGCGCACGGCCCACGAGCGTGGCTTGCGCGTGATTATCGCCGGGGCGGGCGGGGCCGCACACCTGCCCGGCATGATCGCCGCCTGTTCGCCCCTTCCCGTGATTGGTGTCCCTGTGCTGAGCAAGGCACTCAATGGCCTCGACTCACTGCTGTCGATTGTGCAGATGCCCGCAGGGGTGCCAGTGGCCACCGTGGCGATTGGCGGCGCACGCAATGCGGGTCTGCTCGCTGTGCAGATTTTGGCCACCAGCGATGCAGAATTGCTCCAGCGGATGCTACGCTACAAAGATGAGTTGGCTGTTGCTTCACGAGCGAAGAATGATCATCTTTTGTAGAGGGCATAGGGGAGAACTAGGTTCTCCCCTATGCCCTCCGGGGAGGTTCGGAGGGGCTGCGCCCCTCCGAGAAACAACATGTTTTGGGGGCCAGGCCCCCAAGCCCCCACCGAAGGTGGTACAACGTCC
>RSAS01000770.1 GCA_003934145.1 Candidatus Viridilinea halotolerans
CTTTCCCCCCCTCTCCCACAACGTGGGAGAGGGGGCCGGGGGGTGAGGGCCATCCGGGGCATCCCCATGATCCCTCCAGCACCACAATGAATCTCACCGCCTTCACCCCTCTCCCGCAACACGGGAGAGGGGCAGGGGGTGAGGGCCATCCATCGCCATCCCAAAACCTCTCCGCTGCTTCAGGAGTGCATCTTCCTTCCATCCTCTCCGACAACGTGGGAGAGGAGGCAGGGAGTGAGGGCCATCCGTGGCCCATCCAGAATCTTCCCCTCCACGACCTGAGCCACCTCACCCCCGCCGAGCGCGAAGCCGAAGCGCATCGCCTTGCCCAAGCCTTCGCCGAACAGCCCTTCGACCTCGCCCACGGCCCGCTCTTCCGCACCACCCTCCTCTGCCTCGCACCCCACGCCGACTACGTGCTGCTCATCAGCATGCACCACACCGTCAGCGACGGTTGGTCCATCCCCATCATCCAGCGCGAACTGGCCACTCTCTACCAGGCTGCCCTCATCCCTCATCCTTCATCCCTCATCCCTCCCCCCATCCAATACGCCGACTTCGCCGCCTGGCAACGCACTTGGCTCGCCTCGGGCGTGATGGAGGCGCAACTGAATTGGTGGCGCGAGCATCTCAGTGGCGCACCGGCGCTGCTCACCCTGCCCACCGACTACCCGCGTCCGGCGGTGCAGACGTTCGCAGGGGCTACCCACGCCTTCACCCTCTCTGCTGAACTCAGTGCGGCTCTTCGTTCGCTCAGTCGCACCCACGGCGTCACCCTCTTCACCACGCTACTCGCCGCCTTCCAAGTCCTCCTGATGCGCTCCAGCGGCCAGCGCGATCTCGTCGTTGGCGTGCCCGTCGCCAACCGCACCCGCGTCGAGATTGAGTCCCTCGTCGGCATGTTCGTCAACACGTTGGCCATTCGCAGCCACCTCGCCGACGCGGATGGCAATGCGCTAGGTTTTAGTGACCTGCTGGCCCAACTGCAGCAAACCATGCTCGACGCCCAGCGCCACCAGGATGTCCCCTTCGAGCAGGTGGTCGAAGCATTGCAGCCGCCACGCAGCCTCAACCACACGCCCCTCTTCCAAGTGATGTGCAACCTTGTGCAGATGGGCGAAGCGACGCTCGATCTGGCGGGCATTGTAGCCGAGCCGCTCGCCTTGGACTACACCATTGCCAAGTTCGACCTCACCCTGAGCATTGCCGAGCCCCCCGGCGACGGGCCGCTTCAGATGCGCCTCGAATACGCCACCGCCCTCTTCGCCCCCGCCACCATCGCCCGCATGGCGGGCCACCTGCTCACCCTCCTCACCGCAGTCGTGGATCATCCCAATCAGACCATCACCACACTCCCCATCCTCACCCCCACCGAACGCCAGCAACTCCTTGTGGAGTGGAACGCGACCCAGGCCGACTTCCCAGCGGATCGCTGCATCCACCACCTCATCGCCGCGCAAGCCGCCCGCACCCCCAACGCCATCGCCATCGTCGCTCCCTCCTCGTTCACTGCCGCGAAAGATCGCAGAGCAACGCAAGAGACTACGCTGCCTTCCCCCCTCTCCCACAACGTGGGAGAGGGGGCAGGGGGTGAGGGCCATCCGTGGCCTGCCCGTGAACCATCCCCCATCCCCCATCCCCCATCCCCCATCCCCCACCTCACCTACGCCGACCTCCTCGCCCGCGCCAACCAACTGGCCCATCATTTACAAGGACTCGGCGTCGGCCCAGAGACCCTCGTCGCCATCTGCGTCGAACGCTCACTCGAGATGATCGTCGGTCTCTTGGGGATTCTACAAGCGGGCGGTGCCTATGTGCCGCTCGATCCCGGCTACCCCGCCGAACGCATCGCCTTCATGCTCGAGGATAGCGCCGCGCCCGTCCTGCTCACCCAAGCCCACCTGCGCGACCAGTTGCCCGCGACGCAGGCGACGGTGTTCTGTCTCGATCAGGATTGGCCGTTGGTAGCGACACAGCCCACCACGCCGCCGCCGAGCAGCGTGCAGCCAGAGAACTTGGCCTATGTGATCTACACCTCCGGTTCGACGGGCAGGCCCAAGGGGGTGCTGGTGGCGCATCGCGGACTAACCAATCTCCTTACAACGCTCCAAACCACCCACCCTATCACGCCCACCGACCGCACCCTGCAAACCACCGCCCTCAGTTTCGATGTGGCGACCGCCGAGATCTGGTGGCCACTGCTCCACGGCGCGGCGCTGGTTATTCCTCGCCCTGGCATCCTTGTGGGAGACGATCTGATTTCATTGCTGCAAACCTATCAGATTACCACCCTCCACATGGTTCCGAGCCTGCTCCGCACCCTCCTTGCCACCCCCGAATTTCCCGCATGCCACACGCTGCGCCGCATCCTCGCCGCCGGCGAAGCCCTGCCCCCACTCCTCGTCCAGCAGATGCAGGCCCATCCAACGGCGCGGCTCGAAAACTGGTACGGCCCCACCGAGGCGACCATTTATGCCACCATGTGGCCCTGCCACGCCCTCCCCGATCCACGGGGCAACGTGCCGATTGGCCACCCTCTCGCCAACACCCAGATCTACGTCCTCGACTCCACACTCCAGCCCCTGCCCATCGGCATCGCCGGCGAACTCCACATCGGCGGCGTGCAGGTGGCCCGTGGCTACCTCAATCGCCCCGACCTCACCGCCGAGCGCTTCATTGAGCATCCCGAGTTTGGCCGACTTTACAAAACCGGCGACTTGGCCCGTTGGCTGCCCGATGGCAATCTTGAGTACCTGGGGCGCATGGACAACCAAGTCAAGCTCCGTGGCTTCCGCATCGAACTCGGTGAGATCGAAGCGATCCTCAGTCAGCACCCCGAGGTGCATGCCTGCTCCGTCGTATTGAGGGCGGAAGACAGTAGCGACCAACGGCTCGTTGCCTATCTGGTGGGCGACGCGGCGACCGACGATCTGCGCGGGTTCCTCCAAGCTCGTTTGCCCGCCTACATGCTGCCCAGCGCGTTCGTCACCCTTGCAGCGCTGCCCCTGACGCCCAATGGCAAACTGGATCGCCAAGCGCTCCCCGCCCCCGACGCGGCGCTGCTCGCCGGCCAAGAGAAACTGGTCGCGCCACGCAGCGCCACCGAAGCGCTCATGGTGCAGATCTGGCAAGAGGTACTCAAGCTCCCCCAGGTCAGCATCCACGCCGACTTCTTTGCCCTCGGTGGCCATTCGCTGCTCGCGGTGCGCCTCATCAACGCCATCTACGAGAAGACCGGCCAGCGCCTTCCGCTCACCGCCATCTTCACCCATCCCACCATTGCCCACCTCGCCCCGCTACTGCAGATCACCACCCGCAGCATAACCCTCTCCCCCTTGGTCGCCATCCAACCCCACGGCACGCGCCCGCCGCTCTTCTGCGTCCACCCAGCAGGCGGCATGGTTGCCTCCTACTACCCGCTCGCCCACGCCCTCGGCAGCGATCAGCCCTTCTACGGCCTTCAAGCCGTTGCCCTCGACGGCACAACCCCAGCCGATACCACGATTGAAGCGATGGCGACCCGCTACGCCGCGCTCATCCGCGAAGTGCAACCCAATGGCCCCTACTGGCTCAGCGGCTATTCGCTCGGCGGCAAGATCGCCTACGCCATCGCCCAAGAGTTGCACCAAGCCCACGAATCGGTTGCCCGCGTCATCGTGTTGGACACCAGCGCCCCACAGCCGCCGACCGCATCCCCACCACCCACCCTCGACCCAACCAAGCTCCTGATCGAACTTGGCAACCAGGCAGGGGCATGGATCACTAACGACGAAGCATGCCTAGCCCACCTACAAAACGACACCCACTTCCTCAGTTTGCCCTTCGCCGCACAGATCGCCAGCGTCAACCAAGAACTCCACACCGCGAGCCAGGGTCTCTGGGCCGTTGATGATGCCAACCTCGCCACCATGTTCCACGTCTACCAAGCCAACCTCGGCCTGCACTACAACCCAAGCCAGAGCGTACCGATGCCCATCACCCTCCTCCGCACCGGCACACTGGATGCAGCAGACCCCACCTGGGGCTGGGCACCCTTCGCCGTCGGGCCGGTGGAGGTCATCCCCATTCCGGGTGATCACCTCACCATACTGAAACCTCCTCATCTCGCGGTGGTAGCCGAGCAGATGCGCGCATGCCTTGAAAAACATGCATAGGGGTTCCCGGTAGCAATGGAACGGAAAATACGAATAAGCGATACCGTGTAGGCATGCGCTCACTGCGTGCGCTGCTGTACGCGCCGTCGCCGTGCGCGTAGTTCGGCGTCGGCTGCGGTGTCGCTCTGCTCGGCGTAGCGCAGGGTTGTCTGGATGTGCTTGTGGCCCAGGCGCTTGCCCCCTTTGCCGAACTACCTGTGGTAGAGTACAAGGGTGTGCGCGTGGCTTGGCCATACGCAAACGTGCGCAGCCGCTGCAAACGAGAAGAAGTGGGTCATGGTGAAGATTCCGTCCTCTGAACTGACGCCCGAACCAGTCTATTTGTCGCGGCGGGCGTTTTTGGGTGGCGCCGGAGCGCTAAGTGCTGCGGCCTTGTTGGCAGCTTGCGGCACCGAGCGGTTTGTGTCCGGTACGACGACGGCGGGGCCAGGTGCCACGGCGGGCCTGACTGACGAATTGGGCGATCCGGCGAATAGCCTGGATCAAATTACAAATTACAACAACTACTACGAATTTACCACCGATAAAGAGGGCGTGGCCCGTCTCGCCAAAGGCTTTACGACCTCGCCCTGGGAAGTCAGTGTGGGCGGATTGGTGGCCCAACCGCGAACCTTTGGCTTCGAAGATCTGTTGGCGTTGGAGCAAGAGGAGCGCATCTATCGCTTGCGCTGCGTCGAAGCTTGGTCGATGGTGATCCCGTGGCTCGGCTTCCCGCTGAGTCGGCTCTTGGCGCTGGTGGAACCCCGGCCCGAAGCGAAATTCGTGCGCTTCGAGACGGTGTATCGCCCCGAGGAGATGCCCGGTCAGCGCGATCGGCACTATCCCTGGCCCTACGTGGAGGGTTTGCGGCTTGATGAGGCGATGCACGATCTGGCTATTGTTGCGACCGGCATCTATGGGCACGCTCTGACCCCCCAAAATGGCGCACCGCTGCGGCTCGTCGTACCCTGGAAGTATGGCTTCAAGAGCATCAAGGCGATCGTCAAGATTGACTTGGTGGAGACCATGCCGGTCTCGCTGTGGATGGCATTAGCGCCCATGGAATATGGGTTTTACGCCAATGTCAATCCCGACGTAACCCATCCGCGTTGGTCACAGGCCAGCGAGCGTCGGATTGGAACGAGGGCACGACGCCCGACTCTGCCCTTCAATGGTTATGCCGAACAGGTCGCTCCGCTGTACGCCGGGATGGATTTGCGGCAGCACTATTAGTTTCGTCAAAAACAGGTGAGACGACGGAGGCCAAAAACCTGCGTCGTATCATGCTATCCCTACCCCACTAAACTCCCGTGAAAGCACACCACCCGCAGCGTTGGATGCCCAGCGCAGTGCATCCGCTGAGCCTGATTCCCCTTGGCTTACTGCTGGGGGAAGCAGCATTAGGTCTGCTGAGCGTCAACCCGATTCAGGATCTGATTTTGCGCACGGGCAAGGCCGGCCTGGTCTTGCTGCTGCTCACCCTGGCTTGCACGCCGCTGAAGCGCCTAACTGGCTGGAAATGGCTGCTGGCGCTGCGTAAGCCCCTTGGGCTGTACAGCTTTTTGTACGTGAGCCTGCATCTGGTGGCCTTTGCCGTTATCGATTTTGGGCTGGATCTGGCGCTGATCAGCCAAGCGATCGCCGAAAAGCGCTATGTGCTGGCGGGCATGGCGAGTTTTAGCTTACTGCTGCCTCTGGCTCTCACCTCAACCAAGGCGGCCCAACGCCGTCTGGGGCGTTGGTGGCGTCCGTTGCACCGGCTGATCTATCCCGCAGCGCTGCTTGCCGCACTGCACTATCTGTGGTTAGCCAAAGTGCCGCGTGAGCCGTTGATCTTTTTGGCGATTCTCGGCGGATTGTTGGCGTTACGTTTGCCCTGGTGGAGAATCCGCTGATCTACTGCACGAACAGCGGTAGGGATTCTAGCTGCATGAGCGCGACGTGAGCCTTTTCCCCTCCATCCATGATCGGCTGGTCAACCCGGAGCGATCCCCGTCGCTTGCCGAGCGCATTGCGGAACGGGCTGGCGTAGCGGCACAACCAGCGAGCTAAGCTAGGAGAACGATAAGATGCAAAAAATCGACCTGTTTTGGGGGATTTTAGGGGCACGCTAAAGGGGAATTGAATTGGGTGTGACTGGAATCTGTAGGGCGGTGCCCTACAACCCCGCCGGACAGGGGGAACTGCGGGGGAACCAGGTTCCCCCGCACCCCCTACCTACACATTTTGGTCACACCCATTTGAATTGGGTCGGTTCATCGCTACATGCGTTGATGTGTGGTTGCGTGTGGTCGGCTAACGCAAGCGCTGCAACATTGTGTTCGCATCGACCAGATCGAAGTATTCAGGGTTGAACGCTTCACCACCCCAATCCAGCATTTCTTCGTGATCGGGATGTTCAGGATTGGTGATGGCCTGCAAAAAATTGGCGTAGCCCCAGATGCCCCCGCAGTCCTCTGGCGGGGCGGCGCGGGGCTGTCGAAACCTTCCGTGGCATGCGATCCTCCTTTAGCTAACGCTGTCGTGGGCGGGTTCGCTCTAAAGACAGCATAGCTAGATTATAATAATCTGACTATGCTGTCTTTTCTGGAAAGCGAACAGTATATTTGTTCTGTATTTGTGCTTATTCCAAAGGCATTCCGCCGCGGTAATCTGTTTTCTAGAATGCTAGGACGTAAAGGTAGTGCTATGATAAAACCAAATCGCGCCGAGACACGCATGGTTTTCCCGATCTTCCCCGCCGACACCAACCACTATGGGACGCTCTTCGGTGGTCAGGCTGTGGCATGGATCGACCAAGCCGCCTTCATCTGCGCAACGCGCTGGTGTCGGCGTAAGGTGGTGACGGTGCATCTTGGTGAGATCAATTTTCACCATGCAGTGAGCCAGGGTTCGATCATCGAACTGGTAGCGCGGCTCGTGCGCACTGGCGCTCGTTCGATGCACATCGCTGTTGAGTTATGGTGGGAGCCGATGGATCGCGAAGAGCGGGTGCTGGCCTGCCATGCTGAGTGTGTCTTGGTGGCCATCGGCGATGATGGCCACGCGGTGGCGGTGCCGCCATTGGAGCCTGCCACCGATGAGGATAGCGATAGCCGTTGAAGTGAGGCACTCCAGCTTGACGTTGACGATCTCGACCTGACCCGCGACGACGAACACCTGCATGTTCTCGGCAAAGGGGGCAAGCGCCGCACCATCCTCCTCGACGACCGCAAGCTCGTGAACATCCTCCGGCGCTACCTGAAAGCAACCCAAGCGCAGCACGGCCCCCTGTTCCGGGCGTTGAAAAATGGCGATGGCCAGCCACTGCGCTACCAGACCATCCATGCGCGCTGGGCGGCCTACTGCGCCAAAGCTGGTGTCGCGTGTTCCTTGCACCAATTCCGTCATAGCCACGCGACGGCACTGGTGCAAGACAGGGTGAGCTTGGCGACGATCCGCAAGCGCCTGGGCCACAAACACATCCTGCCGACCCTGCGCTACGCCGAGCAGAGCGATGCCGCCGCTGATGCGGAGCTACGCGCACGGCGACGGCGCGTACAGCAGCGCACGCAGTGAGCGCATGCCTACACGGTATCGATTATTCGTATTTTCCGTTCCATTGCTACCGGGAACCCTCGTTCAGCGGAAGCATCCCTACCCCAATGGCACCCAAAGCACAAAAGCAGGCCACCAAGAAGCCCACGAATGGCGCAAAGCTCGGTTTTGAGGCGACCCTCTGGGCCGCTGCTGATAAGATGCGTAACAATATGGACGCTGGCGAGTACAAGCATGTGGTGCTTGGCTTGGTCTTTCTTAAGTATATCTCTGATGCCTTTGAGGAGCGCCACCGCTGGTTGTTGGCGCAGGCGGCGAATCCGGCAAGTGACTACTTTGTCCGTGAGGAGCGCGCCCGCTATGAGGTGGCTGAAGATCGTGATGAGTATCTCGCGGATCAGATCTTCTGGGTGCCGCCTGAAGCGCGTTGGTCGTTCCTCCAGGCGCGGGCGAAGCAACCGGAGATTGGGAAGTTGCTCGATACGGCGATGGAGGCGATTGAACGCGATAATCCGTCGCTCAAGCGCGTTCTGCCGAAAGATTATGCCCGCCCATCCCTCGATACGCAGCGCCTCGGTGAACTGATTGATCTTATCAGTACGATTGGCTTGGGTGACCAAGAGAATCGCTCGAAGGATATTTTGGGCCGGGTCTATGAGTATTTTCTTGGCCGCTTCGCCAGCGCCGAGGGGAAGGGCGGCGGCGAGTTCTATACGCCGCGCTCTATTGTGCAGCTCCTCGTAGCAATGTTGGCCCCCTATAAGGGGCGTGTCTTTGACCCCTGCTGCGGGTCGGGGGGCATGTTTGTGCAGAGCGAGAAGTTTGTTGAGGCGCACGGGGGGCGTATCGGCGATATTAGTATCTATGGCCAGGAGAGTAACCCGACGACGTGGCGCTTGGCGAAGATGAATTTGGCGATCCGGGGTATTGATGGCAATCTTGGCGCGGAACATGCCGATAGTTTCCACCGTGATCTGCACAAGGATCTGCGGGCTGATTATATTTTGGCCAATCCGCCCTTCAATATCTCCGATTGGGGCGGTGAGCGGCTGCGCGAGGATGCCCGTTGGCTCTATGGCACGCCGCCGGTGGGCAATGCCAACTATGCGTGGGTGCAACACTTTGTTCACCACCTTGCGCCGCATGGCATTGCTGGCTTTGTGCTGGCCAATGGCAGTATGTCGAGTAATCAGTCGGGCGAGGGCGAGATCCGCCGTGCGCTGGTTCAGGCCGACCTGGTGGATTGTATGGTGGCCCTCCCTGGCCAACTCTTCTACTCGACCCAAATCCCGGTCTGCCTCTGGTTTCTGGCACGCAATAAGGCCAATGGCCGTTCAGCCATTGGCACCCCTGCGACAAGCGCAGGGAGCGAGCGAGGAAAAGCATTGCGCGACCGGCGCGGCGAGACGCTCTTCATTGATGCCCGCAAGCTGGGCGTCATGGCTGATCGCACCCACCGCGAATTGACCGAGGCCGATATTGCGAAGATTGCCGGCACCTACCACGCCTGGCGCGGCGATGAGGGCGCAACAGCGTACGCCGACGAGCCGGGCTTCTGCAAGGCGGCCAAACTGGACGAGATCACCAGCCACGGCTTCGTGCTTACTCCTGGTCGCTACGTCGGCGCCGCCGCCGCCGAAGATGATGACGAGCCCTTTGCAGCAAAATACGCCCGGCTCACCGCCGAGTTGGAGCAGCAGTTTGCAGAAGGGGCGCGGTTGGAAGCGGAGATTCGAGAGAATTTGCGAATCGTAAAGGGGAGGGGTTCGGGGGGGGGGGGGG